>NZ_BAAAQX010000037.1:0-133302 GCF_039531895.1 Nonomuraea monospora | reverse complement strand
GCAGCGCAGGGCCGGCCCGAACCCCGCAAATGGTTGGGCCACCCAAGCTCGATCACAGGCCCGGCTCAGCAGACCGCGATCGAGACGCAACCGGCCAGGATCGACCTCTTAACACCAGCTACCTAGGGGCCCGGCGCGTCCCGTTCGGCGGGGCGCACCAGCACCAGGGCTGCGGAGATCGGCGTGACGGTGGTGGTCACCAGGTGCGCGGGAGGGGGAAGCGGGCGCGTACCGCGTAGCCGCCGTCCGGCTCGGGGCCGGTCTGCAGGCTGCCCTGCACCATCGTCAGCCGTTCGCGCATGCCGACCAGCCCATGACCGGCCCGCCCGCCGCTCGTCCCGGCCACGCCCGCACGCACGCCTCCCCCTGGACCTCCGCCCGCGCCCGCCCGCGCGCCCCCCGCCGGATTTCCGGCCGCGCCCGCACGAGGGCCTCCCGCCGGACCTCCGGCCGCAGCCTCGCCCGCGCGCGCAGCGGCGTGCGCCGGTGGTGGCGCGTTGCGTACCTCCAGGGTGAGCGCCTGGTCGTTGTAGCCGATGGCGACCGCCGTAGGGGCGGCGTGGGCGTGCCGGAGCACGTTCGTCAGCGCCTCCTGCAACACCCGGTACGCGGTGACGTCCAGCACGGGAGGAAGCCGGGGCAGGTCGGCGGGCACGTCCAGCGTCACGGCGAGACCGGCCGCCCGCACGTCCGCGATCAGCTCGTCCAGCCGCACCAGCGACGGCATCGGCGCCACCTGCTCCCCCTCGACCCGCTCGCGCAGCAGCCCGACGAGGCCGCGCATCTCCTCGACGGTCTGGCGTCCCAGCCGCTCCAGCCCCGCCACGACCTCCTGCTCGGCGGGCCGGTCGCCGAGCAGCCGGCGCAGCGCGCCGAGCTGCAGGGTCATCACGCTGACCGAGTGCGCGACCGCGTCGTGCACCTCCCTGGCGATGCGGGTGCGCTCCCGCGCGACCGCCGCCTGGGCGTTGGCCTCGCGTTCGGCGTCGAGCGCCGCCGCGAGCTCCGCGAAGTGCGCCGCCAGGTCGGCGTGCCGCACCGCCTGCTCGCCGCCGCGCCGCGCCAGCAGGCCCACCGACCAGCACGGCACCAGGATCGCCGGTACGAACAGCAGCTCCCACGCCGACGCCCCGGCCAGCGCCGTGCTCGCGAACGACACGGCGGCCAGGCCCAACGTCACGGCGGAGCGGCGGGGCGGCTCCCGCCAGCCCGTCCAGACGACCGCCCCGATCATGCCCGCCATGGCCGCGCCGGAGACTCCTGGCGCGCCGAAAACGATCATGCCCGCGGGCAGGGAGAGCGCCGCGATCAGCGTGCCGGTCAGCGGGTACCGGGCCGCGAGCATCAGGCCCGCGCCCATCACCGCTCCCGGCACCCAGGTGGCGGTGGCGTCGAAGAAGTAGTCGAGCCGGACCTCGATCACGGCCAGCACGGCGACCAGAGGTCCGAACACCAGGGGTATGAGGCGTACGTCCCTCAGCCGCGTCCACGTCATGGCCACTGATCGTAAAGGCGGCCCCCACCTGCGCGACTCCGTCCAACGGGGGATCCTGACAGCTCATCGCCTCCCCCTGACAGCGGACCCGGCCGGTTCCCGTTCCGCCGAAGCGCTGACCCGGCGCGGCGCGGGACGACTGGTGGCGGATGGTCATGGGGCGGCGGCGTCTCGCGCGGGCGTGGTCGGCTGGTGGCTCACCGCGCTGTTCGTGGCGGCCTTCGCGGGGATGACGGCGACCTGACGCACCTGGCCGGGGCCGTGTTCACGGTGCTGTTCCTGCCGCTCGGGGTGGCCGGGGGTGTTGCAGCGCCTGCGGGCCGGCCTCGGCGAGGGGGTCAGCTTGTGACGGTGACGTCGCGCAGCAGGAAGTAGCTCATGGCGTCGGCCTGGAGGTACAGGTGGAACTTGGCCGCCTTCGGCTGGGCCGTCCTGTCGGCGGTGACGATGGTGGCGATCACGTACTGCTTGGCGACGTTGGCGCGGATCTGGCCGTACTCGAACCTCGCCAGGGTCATGTCGCTGCGGATGTTCAGCGCCCTCGCGTCGAGCTTGGCCAGCCGGGTCGCGGCGGTCTTGGCCGCCTTGACGTTCGGGAACGCCATCGTCACCTGCACCGCCTTGAGGTGACCGCGGTAGGCCGAGTAGGCGACCTGGATGGCGCGTTCGCACTTGGTGTCGGCCAGCACGCCCTGGCCGTCCACGGGGTCGCAGGTGTCGTACGACCAGCCGCCGGCCTTGTTCGCGTTGAACCTGACCTTCTCGAAGCGGAAGTCCCAGTCGCCGAACTCGCGGTGCGTGATCGGCGAGCCCGGTGCGGCCTTCGTCGCGTCGCCCGTTTCGTCCGCCGGTTCGTCGGCCGGTTCTTCGGCGGGCTCGTCGGCCTGTTCCGTGGGCTCCTGCGACGAGGGCTCTGGAGCCGCCGTGACCGGGGCCGGGGCGGGCTCGGCGCGGGAGGCGTTGTAGAAGATGACCGTGCCGGCCGTGCCGCCCAGGAGGAGCATGACGCCGAGGGCGGCGGACAGGCCGATGAGCAGGGTGTGGTTGTTCTTGGGGGGCAGAGTGGCGAACTCGTGCTGGCGCGGTGGGGGGCCGTAGGGCGGCGGTGGTGGACCCCACTGATCTTGCCGGGGTGGGTAGGTCATTGGCCCATTGTGGGACGGCTTCCGCCGCTGCTTTCTGGTCCACGGGCAAGGGGCATGAGAGTGAACCGGGGGCGCGCGGCCGTACGTACCAGACAAGGCCTCAGGAGAACTCCTCGACGTACTCCTCCGTCGGGCCCAGCTCCGGGCGTTCGCGTAGTTCCAGGACGTCGCCCGCGCGTTCCAGCTCCAGGACGGTCACCGTGTTCGCGCCCGCGCGCAGCAGCGGGGCCGGGCAGTACAGCGTGACCTGCGGGCCTATCTGCCAGTGGCGGCCGAGCAGGAAGCCGTTGACCCAGACGAGGCCGCGGCCCGAGTTCGGGAGGGCGAGGAAGGTGTCGGCGGGCGTCTCCACGTGCACGGTCGCCACGGCGAAACCACCGGGCGCGAAGGCGGACGCGGGGACGGACGCAGGCACAGACGCGGGGACGGGAGCAGGCGCAGGCGCAGGCGCGGGGACGGGCGTAGGCGCGGGGACGGGGACGGGGTCGAGCGCGGAGGGGGCGGTGGTGGCGCGGGTCAGGTCGGCGGCCGTCCATTCCTGCAGCGCGATCGGCGTGCTCTCCCACCCCTGCACCATGCGCCGATCGATCAGCACCGGCCCGAGCAGCCCCTTGTGCCGCCCCACGCCGGGCCCGTAGTTGACCCGGCCAAGGCTCTCGACCAGCACCTCCAGCCGTACGACCGCCCCGGCGCCACGTACCGTCAGCTCGGATGAACCGTCACCGGCGACGCCGAGAAAGGCGCCGTCGGCGAAGACGAGCGCCCGGTCGCGCACGTCGCTGAGGACGAGCCGGTGCTCCCCCGGAGGGACGCGCGGGTGCGCGGTGTGCAGCACCATGCCCGCCTCCAGCCCGAGCCGCTCGAACGAGGCGGGACGCGGCCCGTGCACGGCCGGCGCGGGCACGGCGCGCAGCCCGGGGAGCAGGCCGGCGCGAGGGGTGAGCGGGACGCGGGCGGGCGGCAGCACCGGCAGGCGTTCCGGCACGCGGAGGGGGCCGGACGCGCCGAACACCTTGCGCATGGCGTGGAACTTGCCGGTCAGCGTGCCGTCCTCGGCGATGGGCGCGTCGGAGTCGTAGCTGGTCACGGTGGGTTGCAGGCGGCCGTCGTGCTCGTTGGCGCCCGCCCAGAGGCCGAAGTTGGTGCCGCCGTGCGCCATGTAGAGGCTGACGCTGCCGCCGTCGGCGACGATGCCCTCCAGGGTGCGCACCGCGCTGTCCACCCCGCGCACGTGGTGGCGCTCGCCCCAGTGGTCGAACCAGCCGTTCCAGAACTCGGCGACGACGAACGGCTCCTCCGGCCGGCGTGCGGCGAGCAACTCGCGGGCGGCCTCGGGCTTGGAGCCGAGGGTGACGGCCGTGAGGGTGCCGGGCAGGGTGCCGCCGTCGAGCATCAGCTCGGTGGGGCCGTCTGCGGTGAACAGCAGCTCGGTGATGCCGCGGGAGGTGAGCGCGTCGCGGCTCCAGCGCAGGTAGGCGTGGTCGTCGCCGTAGCTGCCGAACTCGTTCTCCACCTGCACCGCCACGATCGGCCCGCCCCGGGCGGCCTGGAGTGCGGCCAGGCGCGGGACGAGCTCGTCGAACCAGCGGCCGGCCGGGCCGGTGAAGGCGGGGTCGGAGCTGCGGACGGCGACGTCGCGGCCGGTGAGCCAGCTCGGCAGGCCGCCGTTGGACCACTCGGCGCAGATGTACGGGCCTGGCCTGACGATGACGTCGAGCCCCTCCTCGCCCGCGAGGCCGATGAAGCGTTCCAGGTCGTGCCAGCCGTCGAAGCGGGGCGCGGCGTCCTCGCGGGGCTGATGGAAGTTCCACGCGATGTAGGTGTCGACGGTGTTGAGCCCGAGGTCGGCCAGGCGGCGGATCCGGTCGCGCCACAGGTCGGGGTGGACGCGGAAGTAGTGCAGCGCGCCGGACAGGATCTGGTGTGGCACGCCGCGCCGGTACAGGCGACGGCCGGCCCAAGTGAGCGCGGGAGCCGGCGCGCCGGACCCGGGCGCATCAGACCCGCCGAACGAGGGCGCATCGGGTCCGCTGGGCTGTGCCGGGGACGCGTCAGGCGCGGGGAGCTCGCTCACGGACGGAGAGCCTATGTTATCGATGCCATATGTAACAAGCGCGCTATGATCCAGGCCAGGACGAGAGGAGCGCCATGACCAAGGCCACCGAGCGGCCCGCGAGACAGCCGAGCATGGCTGACGTGGCCAGGGCCGCCGGGGTGTCGGCGCAGACCGTCTCGCGCGCCCTGCGCGACTCCCCCAACGTCAACCCCGAGACGAAGAAGCGCGTGCTCGCCGCCGTCGAGCAGCTCAGCTACCGGTTCAACGCAGCCGCCAAGACGCTCTCCTCCGGCCGCAGCCACACCATCGGCCTCGTACTGCTGCAGTCGGGCGGCTACTACTCACGGTCGGCGGTGACCGCCGGCGTCGAGGCCGCCGCGGGCGAGGCCGGGTACGCGGTGAGCATCGCGACGATCGCCAGGCTCGACACGGGCCTGATGGAGCGGTCCCTGTCCAAGCTGGCCGACCAGGGCGTGGACGGCATCGTCATCGCGGTGCCGCTCATCTCTGTGACGCAGAAGATGGAGGACATCACCCGCGACATCCCCACCGTCACGCTCGACGGCACGCGCACGGCCGGCGCCCGCGTGCTGGGCATCGACCAGAAGGAGGCGGGCAGGCTGGCCACCCAGCACCTGCTCGACCTGGGACATCGTCAGGTGTGGCACGTCTCCGGCCCGGACGAGTGGATCGAGGCCCGCCAGCGCCGGCAGGGCTGGCAGGAGTGCCTGGCCGCGGCCGGGATCGCGGCGCCGCCGCCGCTGGAGGGGGACTGGTCGCCCGGCTCCGGCTACCGGCAGGGCCAGGTCCTGGCGATGATCCCGGACGTCACGGCCGTCTTCGCCGCCAGCGACGAGATGGCCTTCGGGGTGATCAGGGCGCTGCGCGAGCGCGGCAGGTCGGTGCCGGGTGAGGTGTCCGTCGTGAGCGTGGACGACATCGAGCTGGCCGCCTACTGCAGCCCGCCGCTGACCACCGTCCGCCAGGACTTCTACCGCTCGGGCGCGGCGGCGGTCGCGCTGCTGCTCGACGGGACCGACCCCGCCGCCGGGGAGCCCCTGGTCAGCGCGTCCCTGTCGGTACGCGACTCCACGGCGCCGCCGCGCCCCTAGCTGTCGGTTGGGAAGTGCCTACCTGCACCGCTCATGTTATCGATGCCATCGTGACAATGCGTCGGGCTGCTCACCGCCTGCGGAGGTCCCGGCGGGCGTCGCCGCGAAGGGACGACGCCCGCCCTCACGCTGTTCCTACTGGACGCGGTTCAGCAGGACAGGATCGTGGTCGAACGCGTGCAGCAGCAGATGCGCCATGGTGAACCGGCCCGACGGCGTAGGCAGATCCGGCTTCCACTCGGGCCGCCGCACGATGGAGTACCGGCTGCCCTCCATGCACCGGTGCATGACCTCGGCGACGATCCGCCCGCCGACGCCGGTCAGCAGCCCGTTGTTGAGCTCCGCCTCACGCAGGACGTACAGCCACAGCGGCGTGTTCTCCGTGATCGGATGGGCGTCGCCGAGCGCGCTGAGGTCGGCGGCCGTCTTGTCGCCCACGAGGATCTGGTTGGCGTTCAGCTTGGGCAGGTCCATGTGGTCCGCCGCCTGCTGCCCGCTGGCGAGCTGCACCATCTCCGCCCTGACCAGGTTGCGGAAGGCCAGGTTGTGCTCCACCTCGTCGGGGATGCCGGGTGAGAGCCGGCCGCCGAACGTGCCGGGCGGGAGCTTGCCGAGGAAGTGGCCCACGAGCGTGTCGATGCGCTTGGCGCGGTTGAGCCCGGGCGTGGGAGGGGCGAACGCGGCTCCCGCGTCTCCGTCCGCCACCAGGTCGAACAGCCGCCGCCAGTCCGGGATCCAGTTGGACGGCAGCCGGTTGTCGCCGGTCAGCACGCCGGCGGTCCCGGAGAACCTGAACAGCAGGGCCAGGGTCGCCTCGATGCCCTGCGAGTTGAAGACGCTGTTCCACTCGTAGGAGTCGCGCACCATGCTGTGCCCGAGCCGGAACGCCGCGATCGAGAACTCCAGTGGCATCGTGGGCATCTGCCCGGGCACCACGGTGGCGTACCGGTCGCCGTTCTCGTGGCCGTCCTGGTAGGAGTCGCGGTACGGGTCGACCGGGACCTCGAAGTAGCGGCGGCCACGGGTGAAGACGTCCTCGACGATGGCGCGGTCGACGATCCTGGGCAGGAAGTCGTGCCGCAGCACCCACTGGTAGTGCAGGACGACCCGCTCCCTGGCCTTCTCGAACAGCAGCGCGCTGGGCACGCCGTTCGCGGCCAGCTCGTCCACGATCCGGTTGTGGAAGCGGATGAACGCCAGGTGGATCTGCGCCACCGCGAGGTTCTCGTCGTTGCGCGGGTCGGGGATCAGCGTCCTGCCGGTCCCCTGCTCCCGCGCCAGGTCGAACTCGTCGAACTCGCGCAGCTCGCCCACGCGGGCGGTGGAGCCGGTGCGCAGCCGCATGCTGCCCGGCTCGTAGAACACGGCGCTGTCCGGGTGGTCGGGGCCGAAGCCGTAGAGGGAGTCCAGGTCGAGGGCCGGTGAGCGGCCCTGGATGAGCTGGTCGAGGGTGACCCGCTCGCCCAGCGTGGCGTCCGTCCTGTCCATGGTGAGGTCGTGGTCGACGAACTGCCCGAGGTAGGTGTAGCCGGCGGGGATCAGCGAGTCCGGCTGGTCGGTCTCTTCCGCCGGGACCATGGCCTCGGCGATCCGCTGCGACAGAGTCGTGTCCACGGTGCCGCCGATCGCCAGGGGCGCCCGCCTGGGCACGAGGCGGGAGAACCGGAAGTGCCGCAGCTCCTCCCAGGTCGAGGGCCGCCGGCAGCCCGGGCCCTGCTCGGGGCTGAAAACGCCCTCGTCGGTGACGTAGTACTCACTGCGCTGGTGGCGGTTCATGTGCGGTCAGCTCTCCTTCTGACGGTCTGAACTGGTGAGCGCGTGAACGTGCTTGCGTCTCGGGGACGTGCCTTGTCGATGAGGGTCTAATCCGCACCAGAGGGACCGGGCGCCACCTTGATACCGACGATCATGCGGGCACGGTGGAATCCGCTCCCATGCAGACGAACCCGGCGGCCACCGCGTACGCGGCGAGGTCCTCCCCCGCCACCTGCTGCTGCGCCTGCGCGAGCGCGGCGGCCGTGGAGTGGCCGGCGGCCAGCAGCTTGTGCAGGGCGATCATGAGGGTGGTGCTCTCGACGTCCAGGATGGACAGGACGGGGGCCACGATGGTGCGGGTGCCCAGGGCGAGGAAGGTGGCGCTGAGCCCGAGCAGCTCGTCGCCCGGGCGGACGACGAAGCGGCCGCTGTCGCAGGCGGCCAGGATCACGATCTCCGGGGAGTGGCGGAGGCGTTCCAGGTCGTAGACGGTGAGCGGCCCGTCGGCCAGGCGGAGCGAGGAGAACAGCGGGTTGGTGGGATGGATGTGGCCGTGCGCGGCGATGTGCGCCAGCCCGGCGCCGTCCAGGGCGGCGAGCACGGCCTCGGTGCCGGCCGCCGCGTCCACCAGGGCGGGCACGGCGTGGATGGACGCGACCCCCTCGGCCTCCGCCCGCGCCCCTGGCAGCCCCGGCCCGGCCGCCGCCAGCACCCGCCTCGACTCCGGAACGCCCCCCGGCTGCCGCACACGCCGCGCCGTCGGCGCGCTTCCCACTCCCGGCGTGCCTTCCGCCCGCCGCACGCCTTCCGACGCCCCCGTCCCTCGTCCGGGCTCATGCGCCGGGTCGGCGGCGGCCCGGGAGGCCGCGCCCGCCTGGTTCCCGGTGTGCCACAGGGTGGCCGACGGTGACAGGCAGACGGGCCGCCCCGCGCACGACGGCAGCACCGACCACGGCAGCGCCTGAACGGGCCCGCTCGGCACCACCACCAGCGGCCGATCCCCCACCTCACCCGCCAACGGCCGCATCAACAGCGCGTCGAGCCGCTCGGCGGTCCCGCGCAGCAGCAGCTCGGCCGCGTCCTGGCTGCCCGGCAGCGAGTGCCGCCGCGCCATCCGCCGCAACGCGAACGGCACCCGCTCGACGAGCCCCCTGATCGGCGCGAGCGGCCCCAGCTCCCACAGCCGCACCCGCCCGTCCACGACGGTGATCGCGTACATCACCTCGTCCACGTGCACGAACTCGACCAGCGCCCGCTCCCCCAGCGCCCGCCCCAGCTCGCGCGGCGGCACCGGCGCGGCGAGCGCGCCGCCTTCGGCGTGGTGGCGGCAGTAGTCGCGGATCTCCCGCTCCAGCGCGACCTGCCGCTCGGTCAGGACGGCGGCGTCCTCCCCCGCGCCGCGCCGCAGCCCGATCTCGGCGACCACGACCCGCAGCCGGTCGAGCGCGCCGGCCAGGCGCGGGTCGTTGGGCGGCCGGGCGGGCTTCATCAGCAGGTGCCTGGCGCGCCCCTGCTCGGCCCAGGCCAGCACGTCCTCGGGGCTGCCGTCGTGCAGCGCCATCCGCAGGCCCAGCTCGGCCGCCCCGACGCGGATCCCGGACGCGTGCGCGCGCAGGTCGGTCGCGCCGAGGGTGGCGCGGTGCTCGTCGTGCACGCGTAGCGCGGTGCGCAGCGCGATCTTGGCGCCGCGCCGGTTGCCGCGCGCGAGCCGTACCAGGGCCTCGGCGTGCCAGGCGTGCACGCGCTGGATGGCGGGGCCGCGCAGCCGCCGCCGGGCCGCGAGTTCGAGCTGCCGCTGGGCGCGCGCGGTCCAGCCGCGCTCCATGGCCAGCGCGGCGGCCAGCATGCGGGCCTCCACCTCGGAGGACAGCCAGCGGGCCGCGGCCAGCTCGGCCGCGCACCGCTCCACCCGCGCCACGCTCACGCCGGCGGCGCCCGCCGCCGCGGCCGACCTGAGCGCGACGAACCTGGCGAGCACCGCCCATTCCGGCCGGCGTTGCCGGCCAAAGCCCAGTGCGGCGCGGCGGGCCTCGCGCACGGCCCGCTCGTGGTCGCCTTCCAGGTACGCCGTCCGCGCGAGCAGCAGCCTGGCCTCGGGCACCCCCACGGTGCGCTTGCGGCGCCCGAACTCGGCCAGCGTCTCCTCGGCCGCCTCCCTGGCCTCGGCGATGAGCCCGGCCGACAGCAGCAGCTCGGTCCTGTCGGCGAGCGTCCAGCAGAGCTGGTGCGTGTCGAGCCCTCTGAAGCGTTCCTCGGCGAGGTCGAGGTAGCGCAGCGCGGCCGGCACGTCGCCGCGGTGGGCGCGCAGCCAGCCGAGGTTCTGCCACACGATGGCCAGGGAGAGGTCCAGGCCGAGCAGCCGGCACAGCCGTTCCGCCTCGTTCAGGTCGTGCTCGGCGGCGGCGAACTCGTTGCGGAAGCCGTGGACGATCCCGCGGTTCGACAGCACCCGCTGCAGCCACAGGTGGTCTCCGGCCTGTTGCAGGGCGGGCACGGCGACGCGGTAGCCGGCCAGGGCCTCGTCCGGCCTGCGCAGGTGGTTGAACATGACGGCGCGCTGGGCCTCGGCCCGTGCCCTGCCGACGCCGCGCAGGTCGGGCAGCGCCCGGTCCACCTCGCCGAGCGCCTGCTCCATGCGTCCCTGGACGCACCAGACGAACGCCAGGCGCAGGCGCGTCTCGGCGGCCAGCTCCGGCGACCCGGCCCGCTGGGCGAGCCGGATGGAGTCGCGCAGGTGCCGGGCGGCGACGTGCAGGTCAGTCGTGTGGAAGGAGGCGATGCCGAGGGCGCGTGCCGCCACCGAGGCGAGCCGGAGGTCGCCCTCGTCCCGGGCGCGCCGCAGCACCCCGGCGGCCACGCTCATCAGGCGGGCAGGGTCGGACTCGGCGAGCCGCAGCAGCTCCGCGCCCGGATCGGAAGGGCTCAGACTCACTCACGGGAGTGTGCCGTGAAATCGGCCGCGTGTGATGTATCAGAGCGGAGACTGTCCTCTCTGTTTTTCGGCGCGCGCTACCCGCGAACCCAAGGAGGCAGCGATGGCCGACGACAAGGTGGTCAGGCGCCGTATCGAGGCGTTCTTCAGCGATCAGATCGTGATCGACCCGAAGGACGTGCGTCAGGTGGGCCAGGAGCTCGACGCGCTTGACATCAAGATGGTGCCGCTGCAGTCCAGTCTGCGGCTCGGGCTGCACCTGTACCAGCTCGGCGATCTGGCGGAGGGTGTCAGGTTGCTCGACCCCGGCCTGGTGGAGCGCGTCAAGCGGGCCGCCGTGGGCACGTACATGGAGGGTGAGGAGCCCTCCGCCCTGGACCTGGCGCTGTTCTACCTGCGTGAGAAGTCCGCCGCCGAGCACGCGGGCTACCGGCCGGTGATCGCCAAGAACCGGGTGTACGAGAACATCGAGGGCTCCCCGTACAGCGGCGGAAGCGTCGGCGACCCCCGGCCGGCTCCCGCGTTCACGCTGCCCGCGCGGTCGCACTCGAGCCGCCGCCGGCCGCGCATCGGCATCATGGACACGCCGATCCATGCGCATCCCAGGTTCGCCGGGCGGTACGTGACCGACTCCGACGACGCGCTGCTGGAGGAGCGGCAGGACCGGGTGTCGTTCAGCGGGCACGCCATCTTCGTCGCCTCGGTGGCGGCGCAGCAGGCGCCGGACGCCGAGTTCGTCATCTATCCCGTGCTCAACCCCGACCGGCTGACGACCAGCTCGTGGCGGCTGGCCACCACGATGGCCGGGGCCATGGACGACGATCTGGACATGATGATCATGGCGTTGGGCGGGGCGACGGCCGACGGGCGGGAGCCGCTGGCCCTGGCCCGCGCCTGCGAGCGCACGAGCGGCATCGTCAAGGTGGCCGCGCTGGGCAACAACGGGCGGAACGAGGCGGGGGCGCCCGAGGACGTCCAGGTCTCCGAGCTGCCCCCGAACATCCCGATGTGGCCGGCCGCCAGCTCCACCGTGATCGCCGTCGGCGCCCGGAACGCCGACGACGTCTTCCCCGCGTACTTCTCCCCGACGCAGGAGCAGGCGCCCTGGGTGGACTGCACGGCGCCCGGACAGAACCTGCGCGGGCTGTTCCTGTCCGGCCACGTCTGGATGGCCGAGCTGAACGTGCTGGAAGGCGTGGTGGAGCGGACGGACCGCTCCGACTACTTCCCCTCCCCCGGCTACGCGACGTGGAGCGGTAGCTCGTTCTCGGCCGCGTACGCCGGCGGCGCCATGGCGCAGCGGGCCTACACGCAGGGAATTTCCGTCCAGGAGGTGGCGGACAGGCTGTTCAGGGAGGAACCTGGGAGCACCCCGACCACCTACGACCACGCGCCATCCGCCGGCATCGACGGCATCGACGTCATCCGGTTCCAGTAGTGACGGCGGAGGCGCTCCCGAGGGACGTGCCATGCCGGAGAGCTTCGAGGTCGAAGCCCTGGTCATCCGTGCTCGCACGGGTGACCAGGCGGCGTGGGACCGGCTCGTCGAGCGGTACGCCCCCATGCTCTGGTCGATCTGCAGGGCGTACGGCCTGGACCGCCGCGACATCGACGACGTCGCCCAGTTCGTGTGGATGCGCGCCGTCGAGCACCTGTCCCGCCTCCGCGACCCGGAGCGGCTGGGCTCGTGGCTGGCCACCACGACGAAACGCGAATGCGTCCGGGTGCGCAGGGCCAGGCACAAGCAGGACAGCGCCGAGTCCCCGCTCGACGCCGCGACCGTCGCGGACGACCGGGGCGACGACGTCACGCGGGCGCTGGAGGAGGCCGAGCTCAACGCCGTGCTCCGCACCGCCTTTGCCGAGTTGTCGCCCGACTGTCAGCGGTTGCTGTCGCTCCTCCTGCGAGAGGTTCCCTACACCGAGATCTCCTCTCGGCTCGGCATGGCCGTCGGCAGCATCGGCCCCACCCGATCGCGATGCCTGGCGCGGCTGCGTGCCAACGCGGCGCTGAACGCCCTGATGCGGGCGGACACGGAAGTGCGAGAGGGTGATAGTCATGTCTGAGGCGTGGGACGACCACGAGCTCCTGTCCAGGCTCCGCGCGGCCATGCGGGCCGCCGACGCCGTCCCACGCGAGTTCCTCGAGGCGGGCAAGGCGGCGTTCGCCTGGCGTGATCTCGACCTCGACGTGGAGCTGGCCGAGCTGACCTACGACTCGGCCATGCACGTGGAGGAGGAGGTGGCGGCGCTGCGCGCGGACTCCGCCGTCCTGCGCGCGCTGACGTTCGCCGCCACCCGGCTCACCATCGAGCTCGAGATCACCGAGAGCGCCCTGCTGGGCCAGGTGGTGCCGCCGCAGGCGGGCGAGGTCCGCGTGCAGGGCGGGTCGGGCAGCGGCGGGCCGCTGGAGATCGACGACCTGGGGGTGTTCGTCATCCGCGGCAAACCGCACGGCCCGTTCCGGCTCCACTGCCGCACCCAGACGGGGCTGGACGTGTCGACGAGCTGGTTCACGCTGTAGGGCGCGGGCCGGGGCCTTCTCAGCCGTCGCGGCCGGGGTCCTCCCGGTAGAGCGCCAGAAGCAGCGGCAACGTGCGCGCGGCCATCTCGGCGGGCGGGCACGGGCAGCCGCGCCGCAGCCAGTCGGTGGCGACGCTGAGCAGCGCGCCCGCCGTGAAGGCGGCCGGCACGTCGTGCGGGCTGTCCGCGGATGGGTCGAGGACGGCGCCGATGCGGTGGGCGTAGACGGCCGCGGTGGCGCGGTGCCGGACGTGGTCCATGACGCGGGCGCTGCCCTGCGGGCCCAGCACGCTGCGGTAGAGGCTGGCGTGCTCGGCGAGGTGGGCGAAGAACGTCAGCAGCGTGTCGGGCGGGTCATCGGGCGGGGCCGGGGTGCGGCCGGGGATGGCCTCGATGAGCTCGTCGATCATCACCGTGCAGGCGGACGCGGCCAGCTCGTGCACGTCGCGGTAGTGGTCGTAGAACGTGGACCGGCTGATCCCGGCCCGCTCGGCGACGTCGGCCACGCTGATCCTCGACAGGTCACGGTGCTGGACGAGCTCGATCAGGGTGGCCCGCAGTGCCGCCTGCGTGCGACGCACCCTCGGATCGGCCTGTTCCTCGCCGCGGTCTCTGGTGGTCGTCGTCACGCACGTCAGTGTAGTGTCCCGGACAATTGAAGGTTAGGCTACACATGTAGGGAAGTTGTGCTGTAGGACACCATGTTGATGGGAGAGCCTTGACCACCGACTCCACCGCGACGCTCGAAACGGCCCGTAGCTGCCCGTTCGCCCCGCCCGAGCAGCACCTTCGATTCCTGCGCGAGCAGCCCGTCGCCAAGGTCACGCTCGCCACGGGGCGGGAGGCCTGGGTGGCCTCGCGCTACGAGGACATCAGGACGATCCTGAGCGACCCGCGTTTCAGCGCCGACCGCCGCCACCCCAACGCGCCCAAGCTGAGCAGCGCCGACGGGCAGCTCTCCGAATCGCCCCTGCCGAAGATGATGCTGGAGATGGACCCGCCGGAGCACGGCCACGCCCGCCGCCAGGTGATCGGCGAGTTCACCGTGCGGCGCATGGCCGCGCTGCGACCGCGCATCCAGCAGATCGTGGACGAGCACCTCGACGCCATGCTCGACGGCCCGCGCCCCGCCGACCTGGTGACGGCGCTGGCGCTGCCGGTGCCGTCGCTGGTGATCTGCGAGCTGCTCGGCGTGCCGTACTCCGATCACGACTTCTTCCAGGAGCACTCGGCGCAGCTCCTCAACCGCGCGGCCACCGAGCAGGAGCGCCAGCACGCCGTGCTGGAGCTGGCCGTCTACCTCGACAAGCTGATCACCTCCAAGGAGGAGCAGCCCACCGACGACCTGCTGGGCCGCCAGATCGTCAAGCAGCGCGAGAACGGCGAGGCCGACCACCTGGGGCTGCTCAGCCTGGCGTTCCTGCTGCTGATCGCCGGCCACGAGACCACCGCGAACATGATCTCGCTGGGCACGTACATGCTGCTGGAGCACCCCGAGTCGCTCGACGCGCTGCGCGCCGCCCCCGACAAGATCGGGAACGCGGTGGAGGAGATGCTGCGTTACTTCACCATCGCCGAGCTGGCCATGGCCAGGGTGGCGCTGGAGGACGTCGAGCTGAGCGGCACCGTCATCCCCGCCGGGTCCGGCGTGCTCATGCTCGCCAACGCGGGCGACCGCGACCCGGCCGCGTTCGAGGAACCCGAGCGGTTCGACATCGACCGCGACGCCCGCAGCCACCTCGCCTTCGGCTACGGGCCGCACCAGTGCCTGGGGCAGAACCTGGCGCGGGTGGAGCTGGAGATCGTGTTCAACACGTTGCTGCGGCGCGTTCCCGGGCTGCGGCTGGCCGTGCCGGCCGAGCAGCTCTCGTTCAAGGACGACTCCACCGTGTACGGGATGCACGAGCTGCCCGTCACCTGGTAGAAGTCTCCACCGCGGTTGAGAGCACGGCGCCGCACGCCACGGCGGTGCAGCCCGCCAGCAGGGCGGCGGCGCCGAGCGTCAGGAGGTCGGGGCCGGTGAGCGGCTGGCCGCGCAAGGCCTGCCAGGTGACCAGGGCGACGAGACCGGCGTACCCGGTAGCGGCGACGCCGACCAGGCGGGCGCGGACGCGTTCGTCACGCAGGATCGGGTGGCGGGCGGCCAGCCAGGCCAGCAGGAGAGCGAGCAGCAGCATCACCTGAAGCCCGTGCAGGGCGACGAAGTGGGGCACCCGCAGGTCGCCGCCCGTGGTGCTCCACTGGGTGATCGGCAGGCCGGGGCCGCCGTCCGGCACGCCCACGCTGTGGCCGCTGGTCAGGGGCACCGGCGCCCCGTCCGTCGTCAGCCCGGTGTGGGGTTCGCCCTGGAACGGGATGAGGAAGCCGAGCACCATGCCGGTGATCGCCAGCCCGAGCCCCGTGTGGATGGCGCGGCTCGCCGCCCGGTCCGGCCCGACCCGCTGGACGGTCAGCAGGATCGCGAGCACCAGGTTGGCCAGCATCATGCTCATCACGCCCATGCCGAAGACCCGCTGGATCGTCTCCTCGAACGGCTCCGGCGAGTCGTTGAAGTGGCTGAACGTGCCACGCGCCGCCTGGACCGCGACGATCCCGACGTCCACGAAGGCGGCGGCGGCGAAGACGGTGGCCATCGCCGAGGTCCACCTCCTCCCCCGGTGCGGCAGCGACAACATCCAGGCGAGGGTGGTCCCGTAGACGGCCAGCGACACCGCGAACTTCAGCGGCTTGAGCCAGACGGGCGCGCCCTGCAGTACCCGGTCGTCGAACACCAGCCCGGCCACCGAGACGGCGAGCAGGACCAGCATCGAGGCGACCATGAGCAGCAACGGCCTGTGCCACCGCGTCACCCGGCGGCGCGGCTCGTGCGGTGCGGCGGACATGGGCCCTCCCGGGGGGTGAGGTGACGTCCGCTCCAGGGTCCGGCCTGGGCCGCCACCGCCACATTCCCGCGCGCACCCCAGGTTCTGCGGGGGTCAGCACCCCCATGATGTTGACGCGAACCGGATGAAAGGATACGTTCCGGTAGATTTCACGGTTGTCCAAGGGAAATCCGGTGAGATGCCGGTGCGGACGCGCCACTGTATCCGGGACGTAGATCCCGGGAGCCAGGTCGCTTGGTGGCCGTGACCTCGCTGAACGGGACGCGTCAACCCTGAGGAGGATCAAATGAGTGGACCTTCCACTCCTTCCGCCGCCATTCCCTTCCCGCGCCTGCGCCCCTGGCTGCCGGCCGTGCCCGTGCTGCTGCTCGTCGCGTACCTCGTCCTGATGGACAACGGCGCCGTCTCCCAGGCGGGGGCGCTGCTGCACGAGCTGATGCACGACGGGCGTCATCTGCTCGGCGTGCCCTGCCACTAGAGGGCGCGCGGATGGTACGCATTCTGCTGGTCAGGGGCCTGTTGGTGGGGTTGCTGGCCGGAATCGTCGCGGGCGGCTTCGCTTTCGTGTTCGGGGAGCCGCAGGTGGACGGGGCCATCGCCGTGGAGGAGGCGGCGGCTTCGGAACACTCGCACGGCGCCGATGAGGCGGCGGCGAGTCATGATCATGGTGAGGAGGCCGTGGTCTCCAGGCCGGTGCAGAAGGCCGGGCTCTTTCTCGCCACCGGCCTCTACGGGCTGGCCGTCGGCGGCGTCTTCGCGCTCGTGTTCGCCGGGCTGCGAGGACGGGTCGGGCCGCGCTCGGACGGACGCCTGGCCCTGGCCGCCGCCGGCACCGCCTTCACCGCCGTCGTCCTCGTCCCCTTCCTGAAATATCCCGCCAACCCACCCGCCGTGGGCGACCCCGACACCATCAACGGCCGCACCCTCCTGTACGTGGTGATCGTCCTGGTCGGCCTGGCCGCCACGGCGATCGCCATCGCGACGGCCCGGCGGATCGTCTCGGCGAACCCCTGGGTGCGGTGGGTGTCGGCCGCCGGGGGCTTCCTCGTTCCGGTGGTCGCGGCGTGGGTGCTGCTGCCGGCGGTCGACGAGGTGCCCGACGGGTTCCCCGCGACGCTGCTGTGGGAGTTCCGGCTGGCCTCGCTCGGGACGCAGCTCGTTTTCTGGGCGGCGTTCGGGGTGCTGTTCGGCTGGGTGAGCGATCGGGCGGCGGCACGGGGCGCGGCGTCGTCCGCGCGTGTGGTTCCGGCGTCGCCGAGCTGAGCCCGGGTGTTGTTCATCCGGCACGCGACCACGCCAGGCATGCGCGCGGCCCGCTTCCCGTGCGCCGCGGCGGCCTGCTGCGCCGGAGCCGGGGCGGCCAGCCGTCCCTCTGGCGGAGCGGCATGCCTCTCCGGTGCGGGGGAAGCCGATCCGGCGAGCCTGGCCAGGGCCTCCGCTCTGCGCCCCTTGGTCACGGGGCGGCCCGCGTGGGTCTCCCCGGCCAGGGCGGCGTGGCAGACCGCTCAAGCCCTGGAGCTGGAGCCGCACGTGTGCGCCGCACTCGGCGAGGCGGACTGCGGGCGGTGGGGCGGCCTGCCGTACGAGCAGGTCGCGCGGGAGGAATCGGAAGCGCTGGCGCGCTGGCTGACCGACCCGCACGCCGCGCCCCACGGCGGCGAGAGCCTGGCGACGCTCGCGAGCCGGGTGGCGACCTGGCTCGACGCCGCCCGAACACCTGCCCGGCGCACCCCCTCCAGCCCACCCCCGGCGGCGGACGGGGTCGTGATCTGTGACGCCGGGGTCATCAGAGCAGCCCTCGCGCACGCCCTCGGCCTCGCCCCCACGACCACCGCCCACTTCGACCTGACCCCCCTGTCCACCACCGAGCTGCTCCCCACCCGCGACGGCTGGCGGGTCGCGCACGTCAACCGAAAGGCCTGACCTTGATCGTCACCTACCCGTTCAGCGCCGTGGTCGGCCTGCACGACCTGAAGCTCGCGCTGGTGCTCAACGCCGTCTCCCCCCGGGTGGGCGGGGTGCTGGTACGCGGCGAGAAGGGCACCGCCAAGTCCACGATCGTCCGCGCCCTGTCGGCCCAGTTGCCCGCCGTGGACGTGGTGCCGGGCTGCCGGTTCGCCTGCGACCCCGGGGCGCCCGCGCCGGACTGTCCCGACGGCCCGCACGACGCCGAGGCCGAGGGGGTCAGCCGTCCGGCCGCCCTGGTGGAGCTGCCGGTCGGCGCGTCGGAGGACCGGCTGGTCGGCTCGCTCGACGTGGAGCGGGCGCTGACGGAGGGGGTGAAGGCGTTCGAGCCCGGCCTGCTGGCCGCCGCGCATCGCGGCGTCCTGTACGTGGACGAGGTGAACCTCCTCCACGACCACCTCGTCGACCTCCTCCTGGACGCCGCCGCCCTCGGCACGTGCTATGTCGAGCGCGAGTCCGTGTCCGTCCGCCATGCCGCCCGTTTCCTGCTGGTGGGCACCATGAACCCGGAGGAGGGCGAGCTGCGCCCCCAGCTTCTCGACCGGTTCGGGCTGACGGTCGAGGTGAAGGCGTCCCGCGACCCCGCCGAACGCGCCGAGGTGGTGCGGCGGCGGCTCGCCTTCGACGCCGACGCGGAGGGGTTCGCGGCGCGGTGGGCCGAGGAGGAGGCGGTGCTCGCCCGGCGGATCGCCGACGCCAGGACGCGGGTGGCAGGGGTTCGACTGCCGGACGCGCGGCTGCGGCAGATCGCGACCGTGTGCGCGGCGTTCGAGGTGGACGGGCTGCGGGCCGACCTCGTCACCGCGAACGCCGCCGTCGCCCACGCCGCCTGGCAGGGCCGGGACAGCGTGACGACCGAGGACGTGCGCGCCGCCGCCCGGCTGTCGTTGCCGCACCGGAGGCGGCGTGAACCGTTCGACGCGCCGGGGCTGGATGAGGCGCTGCTGGAGGAGTTGCTGGAGCGGACGTCCGGTGACGACGACGATCCGGACGGCGGGCCCTCCGATGGCGACGGCCCTGACCGGCCCTCCGATGGCGGCGGCCCTGACCGGCCCTCCGGGGTTGACGGCGACGGGCCGTCCGCCGGTGGCGAGGCGGGGCAGCACGGCCTGCCGGATCAGGCCCGGGACGGCGCGGGCTCCCCTGAGGCAAGCGACAGCGCAGCCGGCGGCGACGCGCCCCGAGCAGGTGGCCGCCCGATGGACGCGGCTGACGACTCGGCGGACGCGGGCGACGGCGTGGGCGACGGCGTGGGCGCGGGCGCCCTGCGGGTGGCCGGGGTGGCGGCCCCGTACCGGGTCCCGTTGCTGGAGGTGCCGGGCGTCGGCGAGGGCGCGGCCGGGCGCAGGTCCAGGTCACGCACGTCACAGGGCCGAGCCACCGGCGCACGCCACCCATCGGGCCGCGTACGCGACCTGCACGTGGCGGCCACGATGCGAGCCGCGGCCCCGTACCAAAGAGAACGCGGACGAAACGGCCCAGGGCTGGTGCTGCGCGGCGGCGACCTGCGCGAGGTGGTGCGCGAGGGCAGGGAGGGCAACCTGGTGCTGTTCGTGGTGGACGCGAGCGGCTCGATGGCCGCCCGCAAGCGGATGACGGCGGTCAAGACGGCCGTGCTGAGCCTGCTGCTCGACGCCTACCAGCGGCGCGACAAGGTGGGGCTGGTCACGTTCAGGGGAGCGGGGGCCGAGGTGGCGCTGCCGCCGACGTCGTCGGTGGAGGTGGGGGCGGCGCGGCTGCGTACGCTGGCCACCGGCGGGCGCACGCCCCTGGCGGCGGGGCTGACGCGGGCGGCGGAGGTGC
This sequence comes from Nonomuraea monospora, assembly GCF_039531895.1. Classification (NCBI taxonomy): domain Bacteria; kingdom Bacillati; phylum Actinomycetota; class Actinomycetes; order Streptosporangiales; family Streptosporangiaceae; genus Nonomuraea; species Nonomuraea monospora. The sequence goes on along the minus strand of NZ_BAAAQX010000037.1, from coordinate 113,635 downwards.
TGCGCGTCGAACGGCTGCGCGACCCCGCCAGGCGGCCGCTGCTCGTCCTGGTGACGGACGGGCGCGCCACGGCGGGCGGCGACGTGGATCGGGCGGCGGCTCTGCTGGAGGGCACGGCCGCGGTCGTCGTGGACTGCGAGAGCGGGCCGGTGCGGCTCGGCCTGGCGGTGCGGCTGGCGGCGCGGTTGCGGGCGTGGCTCGTACCTCTCGACTCGCTGACCGACCTCGGCTCTGTCGTCCACGACCACAGGACGCAGAACCTCACCAGGCCCCAGAGCCGCAGGAAGGCGGGTTGATCGTGCCGCAGGGGAAGCCGGCCGTCGTCCCCGACGACGGTCTCACCACCCGGCAGCGCCGCACCAGGCCGCTGCTGATCGTGCACACCGGCCCTGGTAAGGGCAAGTCCACGGCCGCGTTCGGGATGGCGTTGCGGGCGTGGAACCAGGGCTGGCCGGTCGGGGTGTTCCAGTTCGTGAAGTCGGCGAAGTGGCGCATCGGCGAGGAGCGGGCGCTCAGGGTGCTCGGGGACAGCGGCGAGGGCGGCCCGGTGACCTGGCACAAGATGGGCGAGGGCTGGTCGTGGATCCAGCGGCCCGGCGCCGAGGAGGATCACGCGGCCGACGCCAGGGAGGGCTGGGCGCAGATCAAGCGGGATCTGGCGGCGCAGACGTACCGGTTCTACGTGCTGGACGAGTTCACGTACCCGCTGAAGTGGGGCTGGCTGGACGCGGACGACGTGCTCGCGGCGCTCACCGGCCGGCCGGGGAGCCAGCATGTCGTGATCACCGGCAGGGACGCGCCCGAGTGGCTGGTCGAGGCGGCGGATCTGGTGACGGAGATGGGCAAGGTACGCCATCCCATGGACGCCGGGCAGAAGGGCCAGAAGGGCATCGAGTGGTGACGATCCCGCGGCTGGTCGTCGCCGCGCCCTCGTCCGGGAGCGGCAAGACGACGGTCGCCACCGGGCTGATGGCGGCGCTGCGGGCGCGCGGCCTGCGGGTCTCACCGCACAAGGTGGGGCCGGACTACATCGACCCCGGCTACCACGCGCTGGCCACCGGGCGGCCGGGGCGGAACCTGGATCCGTGGCTGCAGGGCGAGGAGCGGGTGGTGCCGCTGTTCCTGCACGGGTCGGCCGGATGCGAGGTGGCCGTGGTCGAGGGCGTGATGGGGCTGTTCGACGGGCGGGGGGACACGGACTTCGCCTCGACGGCGCACGTCGCCCGGCTGCTGGACGCGCCGGTGGTGCTGGTGGTGGACGCGGCGCGGCAGAGCCGGTCGGTGGCGGCGGTGGTGCACGGGTTCGCGACGTTCGACCCGGGGGTGCGGGTGGGCGGGGTGGTGCTCAACCGGGTGGGGTCGGATCGGCACGCGGAGTTGTGCCGGTCGGCGCTGGCCGGGGTGGGGGTGCCGGTGCTGGGGGCGGTGCGGCGCGACGACGCGGTGTTCACGCCGTCGCGGCATCTGGGGCTGGTGCCCGCGGCTGAGCGGCGGGACGAGGCGGTGGACGCGGTGGAGCGGCTGGCCGCGCTGGTGGCCGGGTCGTGCGATCTTGACGCGCTGATGCGGCTGGCCAGGTCGGCGGCGCCGCTGGACGCGTCCGCATGGGATCCGCTCACCGCCGCGACCGGTGATGACGGCAGGCGGATGGCCGGTGACGGCGATGGGCGGGCGGCCGATGACGGCGGTGGGCGGGCGAGGCGGGCGCGGCCCGTTGTGGCGGTGGCCGGTGGGGCTGCGTTCACGTTCGGCTACGCCGAACACGTCGAGCTGCTGCGCGCGGCGGGCGCGGACGTCGTCACCTTCGACCCGCTGCGCGACGAACGCCTCCCCCCAGGCACGGCCGCCCTGGTGATCGGCGGCGGCTTCCCCGAGGTGTACGCCGCCGAACTGGCCGCCAACACCCCCCTGCGCACCCAGGTCGCCACCTTCGACGGCCCGATCGCCGCCGAGTGCGCCGGGCTGCTGTACCTGTGCGACGAGCTGGACGGCCGCCGCATGTGCGGGCGCGTCCCCGGCCGCGCCTCGATGACGTCCAAACTCACGCTCGGCTACCGGGAGGCCGTCGCGCTCGCCCGCACCCCGCTGACCAGGCCCGGCGAACGCGTGCGCGGCCACGAGTTCCACCGCACCACCGTCGAGTACGCGGCCGGGCCGCTGTTCCGCCACGAGGGCGGCGCCGACGGGTACGGCGATCCCGGCGTGACCGCGTCCTATCTGCACCTGCACTGGGCGGGCACGCCGGGGACGGCTCAGCGGCTGGTGTCGTCCTCCAGGTCGCCCTCCGTCTTGAGGTAGACCTCCTGCAGCCCGCGCAGCACGTCAGGGTCCGGGTGCTCCCACATGCCGCGCTCGGCGGCCTCGAGGAGGCGTTCGGCGATGCCGTGCAGGGCCCACGGGTTCGACTCGGCCATGAACGCCTGGTTCTCGGGGTCGAGCACGTACGTCTCGGTCAGCTTGTCGTACATCCAGTCGGCGACCACCCCCGTGGTGGCGTCGTAGCCGAACAGGTAGTCGACGGTGGCGGCCAGCTCGAACGCGCCCTTGTAGCCGTGCCGCCGCATCGCCGCCAGCCAGCGCGGGTTGACGACCCTGGCGCGGAAGATGCGCGAGGTCTCCTCGGAGAGCGTTCTGGTGCGTACGGCGTCGGGCCGGGTGCTGTCGCCCACGTAGGCGGCCGGAGCCTTGCCGGTGAGCGCGCGGACGGTGGCGACCATGCCGCCGTGGTACTGGAAGTAGTCGTCGGAGTCGGCGATGTCGTGCTCGCGGCTGTCGACGTTCTTGGCGGCCACGGCGATGCGGCGGTAGGCGTCCTCCATCTGCGGGCGGGCGGCCACGCCGTCGAGGTCGCGGCCGTAGGCGTAGCCGCCCCACACCGCGTACACCTCGGCCAGGTCCGCGTCGTCGCGCCAGTTGCGGCTGTCGATCAGCGGCAGCAGCCCCGCCCCGTACGCGCCGGGCGCCGACCCGAAGATCCGCATCGTGGCCTGCCGCTCGCCGGCCGGGGTCTGGGCCACGTGGGCGCGCACGTAGTTGTGCTCGTGCGGCTCGTCCAGGGCCGCCACCAGCCGTACGGCGTCGTCGAGCATCGCCACCACGTGCGGGAACGCGTCCCTGAAGAAGCCGCTGATCCGGACCGTCACGTCGATCCTGGGCCGGGCCAGCTCGGCGAGCGGGATCGGCTCCAGGCTGGTGACGCGGCGGGACGCCTCGTCCCACACGGGACGGACGCCGAGCAGCGCCAGCACCTCCGCCACGTCGTCGCCCGCCGTCCGCATGGCGGAGGTGCCCCACACGGACAGGCCCACGGAACGCGGCCACTCCCCCGTGTCGGCGCGGTAGCGCTCCAGCAGCGACTCCGCCATCGCCTGGCCGGTCTCCCAGGCCAGCTTGCTGGGCACCGCCCTGGGGTCGACCGAGTAGAAGTTGCGGCCGGTCGGCAGGACGTTGACCAGGCCGCGCAGCGGTGAGCCGCTGGGGCCCGCCGGGACGTAGCCGCCGTCCAGGGCGTGCAGGACGTGGTCCAGCTCGTCCGTGGTGCGGGCCAGGCGGGGGATCAGCTCGGTGGCGGCGAAGGCGAGAATGCGGGTGACCAGGTCGGCAGCCTGCTCGACCTGCTCGACCTGCTCGGACTGTACGACCTTCGCCACGTGGGCGCGTACGACCTCCGGGACCGCCTCCACCGCCCAGCCCCGCTCCTCCATCCCCTCCACCAGCGCCCTGGCCACCCCCTCGGCCCGATCCACCGCCCCCAGCCCGGCCGTACCGTCCTCCACCAGCCCGAGCGCCTCACGCAGCCCCGGCAACGTCTCCCGCCCGCCCCACAACTGCCGCGCCCGCAACATGGCCAGCACCAGATCGACCCGCGCCGCCCCCTCCGGCGCCTGCCCGAGCACGTGCAGCCCGTCGCGGATCTGCGCGTCCTTCACCTCGCACAGCCACCCGTCCACGTGCAGCAGGAAGTCGTCGAACTCGCTGTCGTGCGGCCGATCCGCCAGCCCCAGGTCGTGGTCGAGCCGGGCGGCCTGGATGAGCGTCCAGATCTGCGCGCGGATGGCGGGCAGCTTGGCGGGGTCCATGGCGGCGATCGTGGCGTGCTCGTCGAGGAGCTGCTCCAAGCGGGCGATGTCCCCGTACGTGTCCGCCCTGGCCATCGGCGGCACCAGGTGGTCGACCAGCACGGCGTGCGCCCGCCGCTTGGCCTGGGTGCCTTCGCCGGGGTCGTTCACCAGGAACGGGTAGACCAGCGGCAGGTCCCCGATCGCCGCGTCGGTGGCGCACGCCGCGGACATGCCCGCCGACTTGCCCGGCAGCCACTCCAGGTTGCCGTGCTTGCCCACGTGCACCATGGCGTGCGCGCCGAACTCGTCCGACAGCCACCGGTACGCGGCCAGGTAGTGGTGGCTGGGCGGCAGGTCGGGGTCGTGGTAGATGGCGATCGGGTTCTCGCCGAAGCCGCGTGGCGGCTGGACCATGACGACGAGGTTCCCGGCGTGCAGCGCGGCGAGCACGATGTCGCCCTCGTGCACGAACAGCTCGCCGGGCGGCGGCCCCCAGTGGCGTTCCATTGCGTGCCGCAGGTCGCCGGGCAGCGTCCGGTACCACCGCTCGTAGGAGGCGGCGGAGATCCGTACCGGATTGCCCGCCAGGTGCTCCTCGGTCAGCCAGTCCTGGTCCTGGCCGCCGGCGGCGATCAGCGCGTGGATGAGCGCGTCGCCGTCCTGCTCGGCCACGCCGGGGAAGCCTTCGCCCAGGTCGTATCCGGCCTCGGCGAGCCTGGACAGCAACCGCACAGTGCTGGCGGGCGTGTCCAGGCCGACGGCGTTGCCGACGCGCGAGTGCTTGGTCGGGTACGCCGACAGCATCACGACCAGGCGCCGCTCGGTGGGCGGGACGTGACGCAGCAGGCCGTGCCGCACCGCGATCCCGGCCACCCGGGCGGCCCGCTCGGGGTCGGCCTCGTAGACGGTCAGCCCGTCCTCGTCGATCTCCTTGAACGAGAACGGCACCGTGATGATCCGTCCGTCGAACTCGGGGATCGCCACCTGCGAGGCGGCGTCCAGCGGCGACAGGCCGTCGTCGTTCTCCTCCCACGCCTGCCTGCTGGTGGTCAGGCAGAGCCCTTGCAGGATGGGCACGTCGAGTGCGGCCAGCGCGCCGACGTCCCACGCCTCGTCGTCGCCGCCCGCGCCGGCGGTGGCGGGCCGCGCGCCGCCGGCCGCCAGCACCGTCACGACCAGCGCGTCGGCGGCCCGCAGCGCGTCGAGCAGGCCGGGTTCTGGGGTGCGCAGGGATGAGCAGTAGACCGGCATGGCCCGGCCGCCGGCGTCCTCGATCGCCGAGCAGAGCGCTTCCACGAACGCGGTGTTGCCCGCCAGGTGGTGCGCCCGGTAGTAAAGCACCCCGATCACAGGCCCGCCCCGCGCCCCGACCTCCCGCTCCAACCCGCCCGCCCCGGCGTCCCGCTCCAACCCGCCCGCCCCGGCGTCCCGCTCCAACCCGCCCGCCCCGGCGTCCCGCTCCAACCCGCCCGCCCCGGCGTCCCGTTCCAGGCTCCCCGCCCCGGTGCCCCGCTCCAACCTGCCCCAGGACGGCGTCGGCGCGGGCGGCGCGAAACCGTGGCCGGTCAGCAGCACGGTGTCGGACAGGAACGCGTGCAGCTCCGCCAGGTTCGCTGGCCCACCGTGCGCAAGGTAGGCGTGCGCCTCCGCGCAGACGCCCCCGCTCACCGTGGACAGCTCCATCAACTCGGCGTCGGGCGCCTGCTCGCCACCCAGCACCACCACCGGCAGAGGCCCGGCCAGCAACGCGTCCAGTCCCTCCGCCCAGGCCCGCCGCCCACCGAGCAGCCGCACCACGACCAGCTCCACGCCCTCCAGCAGCGCGGGCAGGTCGCCGGGGACGAGCCTGGCCGGATTGCCCAGCCGGTAGGGGACGCTGCTCGCGCGTGCGCTCAGCAGGTCGGTGTCCGAAGTCGAGAGCAGCAGGACGGTACGGCTGTCGCCAGGCACGGCGCAATCCTCCCTCGGGGTCCTCGCCCCGGTCGCGGGTGATGCGACGGCAGGAGTCTCCTGGCTCCCGGATCAGCGCTCACCCCGGCCTTCCCACCCGTCGCCGGGCAGTGGCCTGCGGTGGGGTTCGCTCCCCGGTCACAGTGGCGGGACCGCGCCGGTTTCGCACCGGCTTCCTCCCATGCCATCGCCTACCAGGAGACTACGGCAAGACAGACCTCCACAAGAACTGGCGTTACCATCCTCTTCGTGTCCATAGCCGACTTTTCCGGACGGATCCGTCCCGACGCCTGTCCGGGCGCGCTACAGGTACACGAGGCCGCGGACGGCCCGCTGGCCCGAATCCGCCTGCCCGGCGGCGCCGCCTCCCCTGCCCAGCTCCACGCACTCGCGGACTGCGCCGAAGCGTTCGGATCGGGCGTGATCGAACTCACCTCGCGCGCCAACGTCCAGGTGCGCGGACTCCACTCACCCACCGCCTTCGCCGAACGCCTCACCGCCGCCGGCCTGCTGCCGTCCCTCGCCCACGAACGCGTCCGCAACATCGTCGCCTCACCGATGAGCGGGCGGGGAGTGCTCGGGGTGGTGGACGTGCTCGCGGTGGTGCAGGCCCTCGACCTGGCGTTGTGCGGGCGGGAGCGGCTGGCGGGGCTGCCTGGGCGGTTCTTGTTCGCGGTCGATGATGGGACGGGGGATGTGAGTGGGCTTGGGGCGGATGTGACATGGGCAGCAGTGGCCGTTGACGCGCCCCCAAACGCCGAGATCATCGGCGCGCGCACAGACGCTCGGAACTCTGGCGCGGCGCTCCCAGACGGCGCACTCCCGCACGGCGCACTCCCAGGCGGGGCACTCCCAGGCGGGGCACCCCCGAACGGGGTGCTCCCAGACGGGGCGCTCCCGAACAGGGCGCTCCCAGGCGGGGCGCTCAGAAGCGGGGAGTCCCCCGGAGGACGGCTGCTGCTGGCGGGCTGGGACACGGGCCTGATCTGCAGCCCAGCCGCCGCCGTCCCGCTCATGCTCGCCGCCGCAGAGGCGTTCCTCGACGAACGCCCGGACGACGCGCCCCACGCCTGGCGCATCCAGGAGCTGGAGAACGGCCCAGCCCGCATCACCGCCCGCCTGACCGCCGACCCGGCCGTGCGCGCCCTGACGACCGTGCCAGCCACCGGAACAATGGGCCAGAACCCGACCACGGATCCGGTCCCTGACCCGACGATCGATCCAGTCACCAGACCGTCGGTCGACCGGCCGGTGACGCCGCTGGAGCGCGCTGACGTGGGGCGGCGGGCCGGGCGGATCACGCAGCGCGACGGGCGGGTGGCGCTGCAGGTGCTGGTGCCGCTCGGCAGGCTGACCCCCGCCCAGCTCCGGGCCCTCGCCGACAGCGGCCCCGCCGTGCGGCTCACCCCGTGGCGGACCGCCGTGTCCCTGGACCTCTCCCCGGAGGCGGCGGACCGCGCGGAGCGGGCGCTCACCGAAGCGGGCCTGGTCACCGACCCGGCCTCGCCGTGGACCGGGGTCACGGCTTGTACCGGTAGGCCCGGTTGCGGGAAGGCTCTGGCGGACGTGCAGGCGGACGCGCGGCGGTGGGTGGAGAGCCAGGCCGCCGCTCCTGGGACGCCCGTTCACTGGGCTGGTTGCGAGCGGCGCTGCGGCCTGCCTCGCGGCCAGGTCGTCGAGCTGATCGCCACAGGCGACGGCTACCGACGGCACCCGCAGTGATGACGACCACCGATGGCAGCCGCGCTGATGGCGTCCACCGACGATCGGCCACCGGCAGCACGCAGACGGCGGCCACCAACGACCGGGCACCAACGCCATGCATACGGGCGGCCACCGGCCACCAGCGCCACACAGCGGGCGGCAACCGGCCACCAGCACTATGCAGGCGGTGGCTCCCGCCGACCGGCCACCAACGCCACACCGGCGGCGGCTCCCACCGACCGGGCCACCAACGCCATGCAGACGGCAGCCACGGCAACCGGCCACCCATGCCATGCAGGCGGGCGGCCACCAGCGCCATGCAGGTGGTGGCTCCTGGTGGCAGCCTCGGAACCGACCACCGCAGGCAGCCGCGGCCAGGCAAGGCGACCGTGCTCGCCACCACCGACCAACCGGCGACCGCGCTCACACAACCGCCAGCCAACCAGCGACCGCGCTCGCGCAACCGCCGACCAACCGTGCGTGCCCGTACGCCGAGCACCCCTGACCACCCAGCCCCCGAGAAAGGCACCCGTGACCGACTACATCCGCGACGGCGCCGAGATCTACCGCCGCTCGTTCGCGACCATCCGCGCCGAAACCGACCTCACAGGCATCCCGCCCGAGGTCGCCCAGGTGGCGGTGCGGATGATCCACGCCTGCGGCATGACGGACCTCGTCACCGACCTGGCCTGGTCCCCCGGGGTGGTGGCGCGGGCCAGGGAGGCGCTGCGGGCGGGCGCGCCTGTGTTGTGTGACGCCATGATGGTGGCGTCCGGCGTGACGAGGCGCAGGTTGCCCGCCGAGAACGAGGTGGTGTGCACGCTGCCCGACCCGCGCGTGCCGGAGCTGGCGGAGCGGCTGGGGACCACGCGCAGTGCTGCCGCGCTGGAGTTGTGGCGGGGGCGGCTGGACGGCGCGGTGGTGGCGATCGGGAACGCGCCGACCGCTCTGTTCCGGCTGCTGGAGCTGGTGGAGGAGGGTGCGGGGCGGCCGGCGGCGGTGCTGGGGATTCCGGTGGGGTTCATCGGCGCGGCGGAGTCGAAGCGGGCGCTGGCCGCGAGCGACCTGGAGTATCTGGTGGTGCACGGCCGCCGCGGCGGCAGTGCGATGACGGCGGCGGCGGTCAACGCCATCGCGGACGAGACGGAGTGATCATGGTGAAGGGACGCCTGTACGGAGTCGGCCTCGGTCCCGGTGACCCCGAGTTGGTCACGGTGAAGGCGGCCAGGCTGATCGGCGAGGCGGACGTGATCGCGTACCACGCCGCGAGGCACGGCCGGAGCATCGCCCGTTCGATCGCGCTGCCGTACATGCGGGAAGGCCAGGTCGAGGAGCTGCTGCTCTACCCGCTGACCACGGAGACCACCGACCACCCCGGCGGTTACCAGGGCGCGCTGGACGACTTCTACGCCGACTGCGCCGAGCGGCTGGCCGTGCACCTGGACGCGGGCCGCACCGTGGTGGTGCTGGCGGAGGGTGATCCGCTGTTCTACGGGTCGTACATGCACATGCACAAGCGGCTCGCCCACCGTTACGACACCGAGGTGGTGCCCGGGGTGACGTCGGTCAGCGCCGCGTCGGCGGTGCTCGGGCGTCCGCTGGTGGAGCGGGACGAGGTGCTGACGGTGCTGCCCGGCACCCTGCCGGCCGACGTGCTGGCCGACCGGCTGCGCGGGACGGACTCGGCGGCGGTGCTGAAGCTGGGCCGGACGTTCGAGAAGGTGCGCGAGGCGCTGGCCGAGGCCGGGCGGCTGGACGACGCCTGGTACGTCGAGCGCGCCACGATGGGCGCGGAACGGGTCGCGCCGCTCAAGGACGTGGACGCCGACGGCGTGCCGTACTTCTCGCTGGCCCTGCTGACCAGCCCCGCCGAGCGCACGTTCGTGCCCGAGCCACAGCGGGTTCCGGCGGCGGGCAAGGTGGCTGGCGAGGTGGCTGGCGAGGTGGCTGGCGAGGTGGCTGGTGAGGTGGCTGGCAACACGGCAGGCCACACAGCGGGCAACACAGCGGGCAACACGGCAGGCCACACAGCGGGCAACACGGCGGGCGAGGCAGCGGGCCGAACAGCGGGCAGAGGGCCGGGCAAGGTGACGGGCGAGGTGACCGTGGTGGGGCTGGGCCCGGCCGGGCGGCCGTGGCTGACGCCCGAGGCGCAGGAGGCGCTGGCCGCCGCGACCGACCTCGTCGGTTACGGCCCGTACGTGGACCGGGTGGCCCCGAACCCGCGCCAGCACCGTCACCGTACCGACAACCGGGTGGAGGCCGAACGCGCCAGGCACGCGCTGGAGCTGGCCCGCGGCGGCGCCCGTGTGGCGGTGGTGTCGTCCGGGGATCCCGGGGTGTTCGCCATGGCCAGCGCGGTCATGGAGGCGGCGGCCGACTTCCCCGACGTGCCGGTGCGGATCGTGCCCGGGTTGACGGCGGCGCAGGCGGTGGCGAGCCGGGTCGGGGCGCCGCTGGGGCACGACTACTGCGTGGTGTCGCTGTCGGACCTGCTCAAGCCGTGGGAGGTGGTGGCCGCCCGGCTCACGGCCGCCGCCTCGGCCGACATGGTGGTGGCGATCTACAACCCTGCTTCGCGCAGCCGTACGTGGCAGCTCGCGGCGGCTCGTGACCTGCTGCTGGAGCACCGGGACGCGGCCACCCCCGTGGTGGTCGGGCGTGATGTGGGGGGTGAGCAGGAGAGCGTCACCGTCACGACGCTGGGTGAGCTGGATCCGGGGCAGGTGGACATGCGCTGCCTGCTGATCGTCGGGTCCTCGACGACCCGGGTCACCGAGCGCGGGCTGGTTTACACGCCTCGCCGTTATCCCTGAGGCTCTGCGGCCCAGGACGTTGCCGCCGCCACGGTGTCCACGAGGTGGACGCCGGGTGGGAGGGGTGGGCGGTTCACCATGATGACGGGGAGGGCCAGGTCGCGGGCGGCGGTGAGTTTGGCGGAGGTCAGGTCGCCGCCGCTGTCCTTGGTGATGAGGACGTTCAGGTGGTGTTGCTGGATGAGGGTGCGTTCGCCTTCGGGGGTGTAGGGGCCGCGGGCGAGGAGGATGTGCACGTTGGGAGGGATGGGGGGTTCTGGGGGGTCTACGGATCTGGCCAGGAGCCACACTCCGGGGATGCCGGTGAAGAGGGGGAGGCTGCGGCGGCCGGTCGTGAGGAAGACCCGGGTGGGGGCGGTGGTGGCGGTGAGGTCGGCGATGGTGGCGGGAGCGGCGGGAGCGGCGGGAGCGGCGGGAGCAGTGAACGCGGCGGGAGCAGCGGACGCGTGAGTGGCGGTCGCGGCGGTCAGGGCGGAAGCGGCGGGGGTGGAGGTCGCGTCAGTGGCGGCCGTCGCGGCGGGAGCGGTGGGGGTCGTGTCAATGGCGGCCGACGTGGCGGGAGCGGCAGGGGTGGTGGGGGTGGGGGTTCGCCAGGCGTCTGTGGTGAGCAGGGCGGCGGCGGCGTGGAGGGTGTTCACCCGTTGCCAAGCATCACCCTCCGACTCCTGCCAGCCCGGCCGCCGCAGAACCAGCAACGGCACCCCGGTGGCGGACGAGGCGGCGGCGGCTGAGGCGGTCATGCATTCGGCGAAGGGGTGGGTGGCGTCCACCAGCGCGTCGATGCGCTCATCAAGTAGAAAGGCGGCCAGCCCTTCGGCCCCGCCGAACCCGCCTTCCCGCACCTCCCCCACCGGCAGCCGCGGGTTGCTCACCCGCCCGGCCAGCGACGACACCACGTGCAGCCCCGGGCGGGAGGCGAGCGAGGCGGCCAGGGCACGGGCCTCCGCCGTGCCGCCCAGGATCAGAACTCGTCGCACGTTTCGCCCCCCTTCTCGCAGCCGCCCAGGATCAGAATCCCCCGCACATCTCACCCCGCTCCACGCAACCGCCCACGATCAGGACCCGCCGCACGTCTCACCCCGCTCCACGCAACCGCCCACGATCAGGACCCGCCCCACGTCTCACCCCGCTCCACGCAACCGCCCACGATCAGGACCCGCCCCACGTCTCACCCCGCTCCACGCAACCGCCCACGATCAGGACCCGCCGCACGACCGCTCCCGCTCCACGCTGTACAGATGGCTGTCCGGGAACTGCGTGGCCGACAGCACCCGCCCCACCACGATCACCGCAGTACGCCGGATCCCCGCCGCGTGCACCTGCCCGGCGATGTCCGCCAGCGTCCCCCGCACCACCACCTCGTCCTCCCTGCTGGCCCGCGCCACCACAGCCACCGGACAATCAGACCCGTAGGACGGCAGCAACTCGGCCACCACCTGGTCGATCCGCCGCACCGCCAGGTGCAGCACCATGGTGGCCTTGCTCGCACCCAGGGTGGTGAGGTCCTCGCCTGGAGGCATCGGGGTGGCGCGGGCGGAGGTGCGGGTCAGGATGACGGTCTGGCCGACGCCGGGCACGGTGAGCTCCCGGCCCAGGGCGGCGGCGGCCGCCGCGAAGGCGGGGACGCCCGGCACCACCTCGTACGGCACGCCGAGCGCGTCGAGCCGCCGCATCTGTTCGGCGACGGCGCTGAAGACGGACGGGTCGCCGGAGTGCAGGCGGGCGACGTCGAGCCCGTCGCGGTGGGCGGTGAGGACTTCGGCGACGATCTCGTCGAGGTTGAGGTCGGCGGTGTCGACGAGCCTGGTGCCGGGCGGGCAGGAGTCGAGGAGTTCGCGGGGCACCAGCGATCCGGCGTACAGGCACACCGGTGACGTCTGGAGGCGGCGCAGGCCGCGCAGGGTGATCAGGTCGGCGGCGCCGGGGCCGGCACCGATGAAGTACACGGTCACGGGTCGTCCTTCCTGGTCAGGGACCATACGGTGACGGGCATCGCGGGACGCCAGCCGGTGAAGCCGCCCACGGGCGAGGCCCGCTGGACGGCGAGGCGGACGAGGTCGCCGCCGAGCCTGCCGTACCACTGGCCGACGAGGGCTTCGGATTCGAGGGTGACGGCGTTCACGACGAGCCTGCCGCCGGGCCGCAGCCGCGTCCAGCAGTGGTCGAGCAGGCCGGGGGCGGTGACGCCGCCGCCGACGAACACCGCGTCGGGTTCGGGCAGGCCGTCGAGGGCCGCCGGGGCCTTGCCCTCGACGACGCGCAGGGACGGCACGCCGAGCCGGTCGGCGTTGCGGCGGATGGCGGCGGCGCGGTCCGGGCGACTCTCCACGGCCACGGCGGCGCACGCCGGGTGGCTGCGCATCCATTCGACGGCGATGCTGCCGGCGCCCGCGCCGACGTCCCACAGCAGCTCGCCCGGTCGCGGGGCGAGCCGCGACAGGGTGACCGCGCGGACCTCCCGCTTGGTGAGCTGCCCGTCATGCTCGTACGCGGTGTCGGGCAGCCCCGGCACGAGGCCCAGCGGCTCGGTGTCCCGGCTCGCCACGCACTCGACGGCGATCACGTTGAGCGGGGACGCGGCGGGCCCGGCCCAGGTCTCGGCGGTGCCGTGCCGGGCGGTCTCGGTGGCGGCGCCCAGGTCGGACAGCGCCGTCATGGGGCTGGGGCCGTACCCGCGGGCGGTGAGCAGGGCGGCGACCTGGGACGGGGCTTCGCGTCCCGCACCGAGGACGACGAGCCTGCGGCCGGGCAGCGCGGCGGCGTTGAGCGTCTCGGGCGGGCGGCCGACGAGGCTGACCGTCTCCACCTGCTCGACCGGCCAGCCGAGGCGGGCGCAGGCGAGCGACAGCGACGACACGTGCGGCAGCACGCGGACGTCCGCCGCGCCCAGGAGCCGCACCAGCGTGGAGCCGATGCCGTAGAACAGGGGATCGCCGCTGGCCAGCACGCACACCTCGCGGCCGGTGTGCCGTTCCAGGAGCGCGGGCAGCGCGGGCAGCAGCGGCGAGGGCCAGCGCACGCGCTCCGCGCCGACGGACGCGGGCAGCAGCTCCAGTTGCCGGGGACTGCCCATGACGACCCCGGCGGCCTCCAGCGCGCGCCGCGAGGTGGGGGGCAGTCCGTCCCAGCCGTCCGCGCCGATGCCGACGACGGTGATCACACGTTGCCCAGGACGCGGGTCACCTGGATCTCGATGACCACCCGGGCGGGGTTGGCGCGGGGCGGTTTGTAGCGAGCCGCGTAGCGGCGCTCGGCGTCGGCGACCTCGTCCGGCGAGGTGCGGACGACGGCCCGGCCCTCCAGCGTGGACCAGCGCCGGCCGTCCACCTGGCACAGCGCGACGGGGAGACCGCCGGTCGCGGCGATGAGCCTGGCCTTGGCCGAGGTGCCCGAGGTGATCACGCGGGCGACGCCGGTCTCCACGTCCAGCGTCGCGCCCACCGGCACGACGTGCGGCGGGCCGCCGGGGCGCGCGGTGGACAGCGTGCACAGGTGCCGCTCCTGCCAGAAGGCGGCGAACGCGCTGCCCTGCTCGACCAGGTTCACGATCCTCCTCGGATGAATGGCGAGGCATATCGTATATCGCGCTCTTCCGAGGGCACGGGCCCGCCGCCTCGCGTCCACCGACGAAGACGCTGGAGTATGAAACAGAGACAGCAGCGCATTTGGGATCTCAAATCATGCTTCTACGTTGGTCGATATGACAATCAAGTACGCGATCGCGGCAGTGCTCGTGGCGCTGACAGGGCTGGTCGCCCCCGCCCGGGCCGACACCGCTCCGGACGTCCTCGACCGGCTCGAAGCAGTCCCCGGCCTGAGCGTCGAGGAACGGCCGTCCACCATCGCGGGGGTGCGCTGGTTCTGGCTCAGGTACCGCCAGCCGGTCGATCACCGGGATCCCGGCCAGGGCTGGTTCGAGCAGCGGATCATGCTGCAGCACCGCTCGCCCGACCGTCCCATGGTCTTCCACCTGACCGGCCACCAGGTGCCGGAGACCATGTTCCAGACAGAGCCCACCACGCTGCTGGACGCCAACCAGCTCTCGATGGAGTACCGCTACTACCCGGGCTCCAGGCCGGTGCCGACCGACTGGACCAAGGACACGCTCTGGCAGGGCGCCAACGACCAGCACCGGATCGTCGTCGCGCTCAAGCGGATCTACCAGCGCAACTGGATCGGCACCGGCGGCAGCAAGGGCGGGCAGGCCTCCGTCATCCACCGCCGCTACTTCCCCGGCGACGTGGCCGGGACGGTCGCCTACGTGGCCCCGAACAACCTCGACGACGCCGAGGACAGCGCCTACGACCGGTTCCTGGAGAGCGCGGGCAGCGACCCCGCCTGCCGTACGCGCCTGCGGAGCCTGCAGCGGGAGATCCTGGAGCGGCGGCCCGCCATGCTGCGGCTGCTGCGAGCCGACGCGGCCAGGAACGGCTGGACGTTCGACCTGGTCGGGGACGCCGACCGGGCCTTCGAGCACTCGGTGATGGACTACGAGACGGGCTTCTGGCAGTACAACCCGCAGTCGGCGTGCGCGAGCCTGCCCGCCACCGACGCCTCCGACGAGGTGCTCTACCGGAGCTTCGACCGGGTGCTCGGCTTCCCGTTCTTCACCGACCAGGCGCTCGCGCCGTACGTGTCGGTCTTCTACCAGGCGGGCACGGAGACCGGCTGGCCGACGCCGGCGTTCGCGCACCTGCGCCCGCTGCTGCGTTACGAGGACAGCTACGGGCCGAGGTCGTGGGTGCCGCGCGAGCTGCCGATGACGCTGGACCAGAGCGTGCTGCGGGACGTGGATCGGTGGGTGCGCACGCAGGGCAGCAGGCTGATGTTCGTCAACGGAGGCAACGATCCGGCGACGGCGGAGCCGTACCGGCTGGGGGCTGGGAGCCGTGACTCGGCCGTCTACACCGCGCCCGGCGCGCATCACATCTTCCTCGGCGAGGTGATCGCCCTGCTGCCGGCGGAGCAGCAGGCCAAGGCGGTGGCCGACCTGCGCCGCTGGGCGCAGTAAGGAGGAGTAAGGACGTCAGCGCCCGCCGGGCACGGTCCCATGAGGGACGTCAGCGCCCGCCGGGCGCGGTGAGGATGGCCAGGGCGGTCCTGCGCAGGTCGGCCATGGCCGCGACGGCCTCCGCCTCCTCGAATTCGGGCGCGTCCAGCCGCTGCTCGACATCGGCCAGCACCACGACGATGTGCAGGCTGAGCACCCTGAGCCGCTCTCTCGTCAGCCCGGGCAGGCAGGCGGAGATCAGGCCGACGAGCTCGTTGACGCCGGGATGGTGGTCCCGGGAGTAGGGCCAGGACCGGTAGCTGCCCGACAGCACGTACCGGCTGGTGAAGCGGACGTACCAGCTCGTGCCCCGATGGGCCAGGACGTGCTCGGCCAGCGGCGCGACGTACGCCTCGATCAGGGCGGGCAGGTCCCGCTCCAGGCCGTGCGCGCGCAGGCTCTCGATCAGCTCGCCGCGCCGCCGGTTGAGCGGGGTCATGCGGTACGAGTACAGCGCGTCGATGAGCGCCGCCTTGTCGCCGAAGTGATACTGGACCGCCGAGTGGTTGCGCTGGTCCGCCGCGACGGCGATCTCCCGCAGGGACACCCCGAAGCCGCGTTCGGCGAAGAGCCGCTCGGCGGCGAGGAGGATCTTCTCTTTCGCTCGCATTCTTGTCTATTCCTACCAAGTGACCATAGAATCGCTGCCGAATTAAGACACCTTGCCTTAATTCGTTCCATCGTAGTAAGGAGAGCACCGTTGATCACGGTCTCCGAAGGGATCGGCGCGTGAACGGAGCCATGCTGTTCGTCGTCGCCGTCCTCATGCTCGGGCTGGGCCTCGGCCTGACGGTCGAGGACTTCCTGCGCGTCCGCCGGTACCGGCTGACGATCGCCGCCGCGCTCGGCTGCCAGCTCCTCATCCTGCCCCTCGTGTGTTTCGCGATCGTCAGCGTGCTCGGCCTGCCGCCCGCCGCGGCCGTCGGCATGATGCTCGTCGCCGCCTCGCCCGGCGGCCCGCTCGCCGGGGTGTATTCCAAGCTCTTCGGCGGCGACGTGGCCTTCAACCTGACGCT
Source organism: Nonomuraea monospora (assembly GCF_039531895.1). NCBI lineage: Bacteria > Bacillati > Actinomycetota > Actinomycetes > Streptosporangiales > Streptosporangiaceae > Nonomuraea > Nonomuraea monospora. The sequence continues at coordinate 97,038 of NZ_BAAAQX010000037.1, read as the reverse complement.
CACCGCCGTCAACTCGGTGCTGTCGGTCGTCACGCTGACGCTGATCACCAACCTGTCGCTGGCGCACTTCCTGCCCGCGCAGGAGGGCATCGGCCTGCAGGGCGGCGAGATCGTGCAGGTCTTCGCCGCCGTCCTGGCGCCGATCGCCGCCGGCATGGCCGTCAGGGCGCGGTGGAGCCGGTTCGCGGACCGCGCCGAGCGCGTCTTCCGCGTGCTGTCCGGGCTCGCGCTGGCCGCGCTCATCGCGGGCGGGTTCGCCGCCAACCTCTCCCCGCTCGTCGAGAACCTCACCACCGTCCTTCCCGCCGTCGTCCTGTTCGCGCTGGCCAGCCTCACCGCCGGGTACGCGGCGGGACGGCTCACCCGCGCCGGGCGCGGCCCGTCGATCGCGGCGGGCATGGAGATCGGCTTCCACAACGCCGCGCTGGCCCTGACCATCGCGCTCAGCCTGACGGACGACCTCACCGTGGCCGTCCCGCCCGGCATCTACGGCCTCACCATCATGATCGTCGCAGCGGGCTTCGGCCTCCTGCTCAACCGTTTCCTCGCCCCGCGCGCCGACGCCACCACACCGGCCGCGAGCTGATCCACCGGAGTGACCACCATGACCGCAGAGCCCGTCTTCCGCAGCGCCGCCCGCCCGCCGGCCGGGGCCCCGAACGTCCTGGCCATCGTCCTGGACGACACCGGCTTCGCCCAGCTCGGCTGCTTCGGCTCCGACATCGCCACCCCCAACATCGACAGGCTGGCCGCCGGCGGCCTGCGCTACAACCGCTTCCACGTCACCGCCCTGTGCTCCCCGTCGCGGGCCTCGTTCCTCACCGGCCGCAACCACCACGCCATCGGCATGGGATTCCTCGCCGACATCCCCCTCGACCACCACGGATACACCGCCCGCATTCCCCGCTCGGCCGCCACCCTGCCGCGGATCCTGCGCGACCAGGGCTACTCCACCCTGGCCGTGGGCAAGTGGCACCTCACGCCGCGCTTCGAGCGCTCGGCGGCGGGCCCGTTCAGCCACTGGCCGCTCGGCCTCGGCTTCGAGCGCTACTACGGCTTCCTCCAGGGCGACGCCAACCACTACGCGCCCAACCTCGTCGAGGACAACCACTACGTCGAGCCGCCCGCCACCCCCGAGGAGGGCTACCACCTCACGGAGGACCTGACCGACCGCGCCATCCGCTACCTGGACGACCAGCGCCACGCCGCGCCGGGCAAGCCGTTCTTCCTCTACTACGGCCTCGGCGCCATGCACTCCCCGCACCACGTGACACCCGAGTGGGTCGAGCCCTACCGGGGCCGCTTCGACCACGGCTGGGACGCCTGGCGCGAGGAGATCTTCCAGCGCCAGCTCGACGCGGGCGTCGTCCCGCCAGGCACCACCCTCACGCCCCGCCCCGACTATGTGCGGGCCTGGGACGACCTCAGCGCCGACGAGCGCCGCCTGTACGCCCGCCAGCAGGAGGTCTTCGCCGGTTTCCTGACCCACACCGACGCCCAGATCGGCCGCCTGCTCGACCACCTGGAGGAGACCGGGCAGCTCGACGACACGATCGTCGTGCTGTTCTCCGACAACGGGGCCAGCGCCGAGGGCGGCGTGCACGGCAGCGTCAACGAGCACCGCTTCTCCTCCGCCATCCCCGAGTCCCTGCCGGACAACCTCGCCCACTACGACGACTGGGGCGGCCCCGCCACCTACAACCACTACGCCTGGGGCTGGGCGTGGGCCGGCAACACCCCGTTCCGCCTGTGGAAGCGCTACACGTGGCTCGGCGGCACCCGTACGCCGCTGATCGTGCACTGGCCCGCCGGGATCCGCGCGCGCGGCGCGGTCCGCGACCCCGTCCTGCACGTCAACGACCTGTTCCCGACGCTGCTGGACGCGATCGGCATCCAGGCGCCGGACGTCGTGGACGGGATCGAGCAGCAGCGGATCGACGGCGCCAGCTTCCGCGCCGGGTTCGACGACGCCGGGGCGCCCGCGCCGCGCGACACCCAGTACTTCGAGATGCTGGGCTCCCGCTCGCTCATCCACGGGCGCTGGAAGACCACCACCGACCACGTCTCCACCGGCATCCTCGACGAGCAGGAGCTGCTGTCCGGCAGCCGCGACTTCGACGCCGACCACTGGGCGCTGTTCGACCTGTCCGCCGACTTCTCCGAGGCCACCGACGTGTCGGCCGGCCATCCTGAGGTGGTGGCCGAGCTGCGGCGGCTGTGGGACGAGGAGGCGGAGCGCAACCACGTCCTGCCGCTCTACGACAACCTCGTGGACCGCATCGGCGCCCTCATCGGCCCCGCCTGGCCGCCCGGCGACGACCGCACCTACCGGCCCGGCGCCTCGCCGATCTGCGACGAGTCGCTGCCGATCCTGTTCGGCGGCTTCCGCTTCACCGCCGAGGTGGAGGCGGCGGACGCGCCCGGCGGGGTGCTGTTCGCGCTCGGGGACCTGCACGGCGGGCTGGCGCTGTACGTCGCGGAGGGGCGGCTGGTCTTCACCTTCTCGCGTGCCGGGGAGATCCTGGAGGTGATCGGGGACCGGCCCGTCCCGCCCGGCCGCCAGTCCCTGGGGATCGCCCACGTCACCGGGCCCGACGGGTCGGCCTTCCACCTGCTGCACGGCGCGACCGTGGTGGGGTCGCTGGCCTTCGACGGCCTCCTGCCCGTCGCCCTCCAGCACGGCGGGGCCGGGCTGCGGCTGGGGCACGACTCGGGGCTGGCCGTGTCGGACCGGTATCGCGTTCCGGCCGCGTGGAACGGACGGCTGGTGTCGGTACGCGTCCAGACGCCGGGCTACGCCAAGCCCGACCCCCTCGCCGACCTGAGAACCGCCCTGCACGCCGACTGACCACGCCAGGGGAAAGGGGGAGGAGTTCAGTCCGACGGGCGTGGGCGGCGTTCGGCTGGCGGGAGCAGCAATACCTCCAGCGCGCGGGCGCAGGCCCGCGCGTGCGCGACGAACCAGCCGATCCGCCCTTCGCTCATCACCACCGGCGTGGACCGCACCGCGAGCGCGTACCGCGCGTGGTCCAGCCGGTCGAGCACCGGGACGGCGACGGTGCGGATCCCGTCGGACGACTCGCCGTCGTTGAGCGCGTACCCGGCCTCGCGGACGCGCTCCAGCTCGGCCCGCAGCTCGCCGTGGGAGACGATGGTGCGCCCGGTCAGCGCCCGTAGCGGCCCGAGCGCCTCCAGGTCGGCCCTGCCCTCCGGGTCCCAGGCCAGCAGGACCTTGCCGAGCGCCGTGGAGTGCAGCGGCCGGCGCAGGCCGGCGCCGCTGTCGGGGTTGAGCGAGCCGCCGCTCAGGATGACCGCGTACCTGTCGTGGCGCACCGCGAGGTCCACGGTGGCGGAGGTGACGCGGGCCAGCTCGGTCAGCTCGGGGGTGATCCGGTGCAGGCCGCGCCGGTGGAAGGAGAGCTGGCCCAGCTCGGTGATCGACGGCCCGAGCCGGTAGCGGCCCGTGCGGGTCTCCTGCTCCAGGAAGCCGGCGCCGGTCAGGGTCTTGGCCAGCCGGTGGGCGGTGGAGGTGGGCAGCCCCATCCGGCGTGACAGGTCGGACAGGCTGAGCGTGGCGTCACCGCCGCCGAAGCAGTCGAGCATGCCGATCGCCCGCCGCACGGCCTGGACGCCGCCTTCTGCTGCCATGCGGGAATCTCCGGTTTCCGAGTAGGGAGAGCCGAGACCAGGTCAGAGGGGGTCCGGCTCAGAAAGCTTCCCGCATCGCGGGATATTCTTTGCATTTCCTACCAATTTACCAGCAAACTCGGTGGCATGACCGCTGCCGCACTCGACACCATCTGGTTCACCCGCTGTCCCGTCCCGACCGCGACGGGCATCGCGGCCGACCAGGGCTGGCTCGCCGGGGAGTTCGCCGCCGACGGGATCGAGGTCAGGTCCCTCCAGGACGACGCGCCGGGCGTGCCCCGCGAGACGCACTACACCCACGCGCTGACCGGCCTGTTCCGCGAGGGCGGCAACGTGCCCGCGCTGTGGGCGCGCTCGCGCGGCGAGGCCACCCGGCTCGTCGGGCTCACCTGGATCGAGGAGCGGCAGGCCGTGCTCGTCCGTGGCGGCACCGCCCTGGAGAGCCCCCAGCAGCTCAAGGGCCTGCGCCTGGCCGTGCCACGGCACCGGATCGCGATCGACTTCTGGCGGGCGATGGCCCTGCGCGGCTTCCACGGCGCGCTGTCGCTCGCCGGGCTCGGGCTCGGCGACGCCGACCTGGTCGACGTCGAGGCCGAGCCCGGCGGCGGCCAGTGGGAGGCCGAGCTGGCCGCGCTGGCCGCCGGCCGGGTGGACGCCGTCTACGTCAAAGGAGCGCTCGCCGTCGAGGCCGCCCTGCGCCACGGCGCGGAGGTCGGGATCGACCTGGACGCCGTGCCCGACCGCCGGGCCAGGGTCAACAACGGCACCCCGCGCCCGATCACCGTGCACCAGCGGCTGCTGGACGAGCACCCCGACGTCGTCACCCGCTTCCTCGGCGTGCTGCTGCGCGCCGCCGACTGGGCCGCCGGGCATCCGGCCGAGGTCGCGCGGATCCTCGGCGCCGAGACCGGCGCGGGCGCCACCGGCGTGGCCACCGCCTACGTGCCCGGCGCCTCGCTGCACCTCGACCTCTCCCAGGAACGCCTCGGCCTGCTGGCCGAGCAGGAGCACTTCCTGCGCGGCCACGGCTTCCTCGCCGCGCCCGTGGACGTGGCGGCCTGGGCCGATCACACACCTCTGCAAGGAGTCCCCCATGCGTAAGCTGCTGCTCGCCGTCCCCCTCGTTCTCCTGGCAGCGGCCTGCGGCGGCGGCACGGACGCCGCCGCGGGCGGCGGGGAGCAGGTCGTCGTCCGGATCTCCGACCCCGGCAACAGCGGGTTCCTGGCCGTGGCGAAGAAGGACGGCAGCCTCGACGCCGCGCTGGCCAAGGTCGGCGCCAAGGTCAAGTGGACCGGCGACTTCTCCGTGTTCGCCCCGGCCGCCCAGGCCATCAACGCGGGCTCACTCGACATCGCCACCGGCTCGATCACCTCCGGCGTCACCGCGCTGGCCGTCAAGCCCAGCTTCAAGATCTTCGCCACCGTTCCGCCCGACCTGGCCGGCGAGGGCATCGTGGTGAAGAACGGGTCGCCGATCAAGTCCGTGGCCGATCTGGCCGGGCGCAGTGTGGCCGTCGGGCACGGCGGCACCAGCGAGTACCTGCTGCTCAAGGCGCTGCAGACGTTCGACGTGCCGGTGGAGAAGGTCAAGCGGGTCTACCTGCAGCCGCCGCAGACCGCGCCGGTCTTCGGCTCGGGGGAGGTGGACGCCTGGTCCACGTTCTCCACCTTCCTCATCCCCGCCGTGACCGAGCTGGACGCCCGGATCCTGGCCGACGGCGAGGCGATCAAGTCCGACAACTACGTCATCTACGTGGCCGCGAACAAGCTGCTGCAGGAGCATCCCGAGGTGGTCAAGGCGCTGTTCGAGTTCATCAAGGAGGGCAGCGCCAAGGAGATCGCCGACCCGGCGGCGTACCTGAACGTCTTCACCCAGGCGGGCCCGCAGGCCGTGCAGGGCGCGCAGAAGGACCTGGTGGTGGACATCCAGAAGAAGGGCAAGCCCGCCCAGGCGGTCACCGCATCCGAGATCACGAAATATCAGGACGTGGCGACGTTCTTCCTGGAGCAGAAGGTGCTCACGGCGCCGCTCGACGTCTCCCAGCACGTCGTGGACGTCACCACGCTCGGGGACGCGAAGTCGTGAGCGTGACCACCACCCGCGCGGAGCCCGGCGTCGAAGGGCTCGTCGCCCCGAACCCGCCACGCGCCGCGGGCCGCGCGCCCGCGCTGACGTTCGCGTTGCGGGCGATCGGGCCCGTGCTGCTGCTGACCGCCTGGTACGCCGCGACCGCCTCCGGCGCGCTCACCGAGGACGTGCTCGCCGGCCCCCAGGACGTCCTGGCGACCTTCGGCGAGCTGTGGGCCGACGGCCAGCTCCCCGAGGCGCTGCGCGTGTCGATCACCCGGGCCGGCCTCGGCCTGGTGCTCGGCGCCTCCACAGGCCTGGCACTCGGCGTCGTCTCCGGCTTCACCCGGCTCGGCGAGGAGCTCGTCGACTCCTCGATGCAGGCGCTGCGCGCCATCCCGTTCCTGGCGCTGACCTCGCTGTTCATCGTCTGGTTCGGCATCGAGGAGGCCTCGAAGATCCTGCTGATCGGCGTGGCCTGCACATTCCCCATGTACATCAACGTCTCCAGCGGCGTGCGCAACGTGGACAGGAAGGTCGTCGAGGCCGCCCGCTCCTTCGGGCTCGGCCGCCTGGCGATCGCCCGCGAGGTGGTGCTGCCCGGCGCGCTGCCGTCGATCTTCGCCGGGCTGCGGCTGTCCACGACGCTCAGCGTGATCGCGCTCATCGCCGCCGAGGAGATCAACGTGACGGCCGGGCTGGGCTACCTCATGGCCAGGGCCACCGACTACCTGCGCACCGACATCCTCGCGCTGTGCGTGCTGCTGTACGCGGTGATCGGGCTGCTCGCCGACCTGACGCTGCGGCTGGCCGAACGCGTCACGATGCCCTGGCGCAGGGCGGTGACGATCCGATGAGCCTCGCGGTGCGGACGAGAGGGCTGCGCAAGGTCTTCGGCGAGCGGGCCGTCCTCGACGGGGTGGACCTGGACGTACGGCGCGGGGAGTTCCTGGCGCTGCTCGGCGCGAGCGGCACCGGCAAGACGACGCTGCTGCGCATCCTGGCCGGGCTGGACGCCGCCAGCGGCGGCACCGTGCTCGTGCCGCCGGTGCGCACGGTCGTCTTCCAGGAGCCGCGGCTCATCCCGTCCAAGCGCGCCCTCGCGAACGTGATCATCGGCCAGGGCCGATCGGCCCGCGCCAAGGGCCTGGCGGCGCTGGCCGAGGTGGGCCTGAGCGGTCACGCCGACGCCTGGCCCGCGACGCTGTCCGGCGGCGAGGCGCAGCGGGTGGCGCTGGCCAGGGCCCTGGTGCGCGAGCCCGGGCTGCTGTTGCTCGACGAGCCGTTCGCCGCGCTCGACGCCCTGACGCGGCTGCACATGCAGGACCTGATCGCCGAGCTGTGCGCCCGGCACCGGCCCGCCGTGGTGCTGGTCACGCACGACGTCGAGGAGGCGATCCTGCTCGCCGACAGGATCGCGGTGCTGCGCGACGGCACGTTCGTCACCGACGTGCGGGTCGGGCTGGACCGGCCGCGCGACCGCACGGACCGCGACTTCGTCGAACTGCGCCGCCGCCTGCTCGCCGACCTGGGCGTGGACACCCACGCGGGAGCGACGCCATGACGGCCACCGGCTGGATCGGCGAGAACGCCGCCGCGCTGACCGGGCTCGCGGACCGGATCTGGGCCTACGCCGAGCCGTCGCTGCGCGAATGGCGCTCCGCGCTGGCCACCGCCGGGCTCCTGCGCGCGCACGGCTTCACGATCGCGTGGGGCACGGCCGGCCTGCCCGCCGCGTTCGTCGCCACCCACGGTGACCGCGGGCCCGTGCTGGGCTTCAACGTCGAGTACGACGCCCTGCCCGCCCTGTCCCAGCGGGCCGGCGTGGCCCGGCACGAGCCGGTCACGTTCGAGGGCGACGAGTACGCGCCCGCCTACGGCCCCGGCCACGGATGCGGCCACAACACCCTGGCGGCGGCGTCGGCCGGCGCGGCCATCGCCGCCGCCAGGGCTCTCGGGAACCGGGCCACGATCAAGGTGTTCGCATCCACCGGCGAGGAACAGCTGGTCGGCAAGGCGTACGCGGTGCGCGACGGCGCGTACGACGGCCTGGACGCCTTCCTCGACTGGCACCCCTCCCCCGTCACCGGCACCGGCTGGGGCGTCACCAGCGCCCTGTACTCGGCCACGTTCTCCTTCCTCGGCTCCCCCGGCCACGGCTCGAACCCACTGGGCACCCGCAGCGCCCAGGACGGCGCGCTGCTGCTGGCCGACATGATCGAACGCCTGCGGGCCGGCAACGTCTCACCCTCCGGCCGCGTCAGCTACACGATCGGCGGCGGCGGCGCCCCCAACGTCACGCCCGACCTGCGGACGGTGTGGGTCTACGTCCGCGAGGCCACCCACGACGCCGCCAGGACCCTCTACGACAAGGTCGTGAACTGCGCCCACGCCGCCGCTGCCGCCAGCGGGACCCGGCTGGAGCACCGCCTGGTCACCGCCATCAGGCAGGGGCTCGGCAACCGGGCGGGCGCGCGGCTGCTGCACCACACGATGAGCGAGCTGGGGCCGCCCGCGTTCACCGACGCCGACCACGCGTTCGCGCTGCGGCTGCAGGCCGCGATCGGCCGGCCGCCCGCCGGCCTGGCGACCGAGGTCCTGCCGCTGCGCCCGCCCGCCGAGCCGGACCTCGGCGGTCCGTCCAGCGACACGTCCGAGGTGAGCTGGACGGCTCCGCACCTCAGCCTGGTCGCGGCCGTGGTGCCGCTCGGGGTGCCGCTGCACTCGTGGGCGGCCACGGCCGCGACCGGCACGTCGATCGCGCACGCCGGGCTGCTGGCCGCCGCCCGCTACCTGGCCTCGGCCGCCGTCACGCTGGTCGAGCAGCCGGAGACGCTGGCGGCGGTCAGACAGGAGTTCGAGGCCCGCGAATCGGGGCCCGGGCCGCTGCCGGCCGATGCCGAGCCGCCGTACCAGCCGCCGCCACCAGAGTTCCTCGACGAGACGGGCCAGTCACCGCGGCCCTCCCGGACGCCGCCCGTTTCCGCAGAACCCCTAGGAAAGATCTGACATGTCCGTCCTGCTCAGTACCCGGGCCGTGGGCCGCTTTCATGTGGTCCTGCCCACCAGGACCCCCGCCCCCGCCGGATTGCCGGCCTTCGTCACCGACGTGCGGCCCGTGCTCGCCGACCCCGCCGGACGGGCCGCCGTGGCCGCGGACCTGTCCGGGTGGGCGGGCGCGCTCGTGCCCTTCGACCCGGACGGGCAGGAGTCACTCACCGTCGCCGCCAACGCCTTGCGCCGCACCCGCCACCTGCGCGTCGTCGCCGAGTTCCACCCGGCCGTGGCCACCCCGGTCTACGCGGCCAAGCTGTCGGCGTCCCTGCAGCGCTTCTCCGCCGGACGGCTCGGCTGGCGGCTCGCCGTGGACCTGGACCCGGCCGTGGCCAGGGCGCAGGGCGACTTCCTGACCGGCGCCGCCCGGCTCGCCCGCGCCGGCGAGTTCCTGACCGTGGCCAAGGGGGTCTGGCGCGGCGGGCCGTTCGGCTTCAAGGGCGACTTCTACGAGGTCGCCGCGGGAGGCTTCGGGGCGCCGCTGTCGTCCCCGCCCTTCCCCGAGGTGCACCTGTCGGGAACCTCACCCGACGCCCTGGAGCTGTCGCGCCGCCATGCGGACGTGCACGTCTTCTCCGCCGGCGACGACGTGGCCGCGCTCATCCCCGAGCTGCCGGGCCTGCGTTACGGCGTGCGCCTGGACTCGGCCGAAGCCGCCGAGGAGTACGCCGCGCTCGGGGTCACCGAGTTCTTCCTCCAGACCGAGGACGTCTACCGCTTCGGCGAGCACGTGAAGGAGCGGGCTGTTGACCGTTGACATCTACTGGCGCATCCACATGGAGGGCGACCAGTCCTCGCTGCGCCACCGCGTCCGCAGCCGCGGCGGCTTCGCGCCCGGCGGCACCGCCCCGGGCCTGCGCGACGGCCGCGACGACGGCTACAGCCACGCCGACTACATGGCCGAGGTCGCCAGGGCCGCCGAGGAGTCCGGGTTCGTCGGCGGGCTGCTGCCGAACTTCCCGCACACCGACGACCCGTGGGCCGCCGCCGCGACGCTGGCCCGCGAGACCACGTCGTACCGGTTCATGGTGGCCTTCCAGCCCGGCTTCCTGCACCCCGTGCAGGCCGCCCGGATGACGGCCACGCTGCAGCGGGCCACCGGCGGCCGGATCGTCTACAACGTCATCTCCGGCGGCGGCGGTCCCGCGCAGCTCTGGTGGGGCGACAAGGTGGACCACGACGACCGCTACGCGCGCACCTCGGAGTTCCTGGACGTGCTCAAGGGCGTCTGGCAGGGCGAATACACCCACCACGGCCGGTTCTACCAGGTCGAGAACGCGGGGCTGCCGGAGGAGCTGGCCGGGCAGCCGTACCCGGAGATCTTCTTCTCCGGATCCTCGCCGGCCGCCATCGACGCGGCCGGCCGGCACGCCGACCACTACCTGTCGTGGCTGGAGCCGTTCGAGGCGCTGGCGGAGAAGTTCGACGCCGTACGCGCGCACAGCAGCACGCCGCCCCGGTTCGCCGTGCGGGTGGACCTGCTCGCCCGCGAGAGCGAGGAGGAGGCGTGGGCGGAGATCCAGCAGGGCTGGCAGGCCAGGCCGCACCGGAGCGGCCCCGACGAGGGCGACTCCGTCGGCGTGCGGCGCAGCCGCGCCTTCCTCGCCGGAGCCGATGACGACCCCCGCGCCCTGGAGGTCGCCCCGAACGTGTGGGGCGGGTTCAGCCGGCTGCGCGACGGCCCCGCGTTCGGCCTGGTCGGCGACTACCACCAGGTCGCCGAGCGGCTCGACCAGCTCCTCGACCTCGGCGTGGACGCCTTCATCCTGGCCGGGATCCCCCATCTCGAAGAGGCCCGCCGCGTGGGCCGCCACGTCTTGCCGCTACTGAAGGGACGCACCTCATGACCACCAAGGTCGGCTTCTTCCCGCAGAACAACACGCTCTGGGTGGCCCGCCACCGCGACCTGCTGCCCGGCGTCGAGTGGGTGGACCTGAACGCCCTCGGCAGAGGCGAACGCGTCGACCCCACCAGGGCGCTGCCCTCCGCCCACGGCGACCACCTGTTCGACGGCGGCTACGACTTCATCGGCACCGGCTCCACTCCCCCGGTCACCGCCCAGGCCAAGGGCCACGACATCGTGTACGTGGCCGTCTCCGGCCCGCGCGTCGAGAACGGCCGCCTGGTCGTCCGGGACGACTCGCCGATCGGCTCGGTCGAGGAGCTGAAGGGCAGGCGGGTCGCGCTCGGCCACGGCTCCTGGCAGACCACGCTGCTGCTGCTGGCGCTGGAGCGGGCCGGGCTCGGCTGGGGCGACATCGTCCCCGTGGACGCCTATGGCAACGCCGCCGAGCTGCTGGTGAACGGGGACGTCGACGCCTGGGTGGGCTCCTACCCGTACCTGACGCCGGTCGAGTCGCGCACCCGCACGCTGGTCGAGACCGACGGCCTGTTCAGCCACCGCTCGCTGTGGTTCACCCGCCGCGACTTCGCCGTGGAGCGGCCGGAGGAGCTGGCCAGGATCGTCGCGGCGCTGCAGCAGGCGGACCGCTGGACCGAGGAACGCCCGCGCGAGGCCGCCGCCCTGTTCGACGGCGACCTGGACGCCTGGGAGCACGCGCTGCGCACCCGGCCGTGGGGGCTGCACCCGGTCAGCGCGGAGTTCGTCGCCGAGCAGCAGCACGCCGCCGACCTCTTCCACGCCAACGGGCTGATCCAGCGTAAGGTCACGGTCGCGGACGCGGTGCTGCCCGAGATCGGCGAACTCGTCGCCCGCAGCACCGCCCCGTGACATGGGCGGCGACGGCTGCGGCCGGCAGCCGAGCGGCGGCGTTCAGCGGCAGAAGGGGGTCATGCCGAGCACGGACTTGACGCCGCCCAGCAGGTGCTGGACGAAGTACTGGTCACCCTCCATGGGCGCGTCGGTCCACGCCTTGACGTCGTGCCCGAGGGTGGTCAGCCAGGCCTTGCCCCCGTCGTAGTACTGGCACCAGCTCACCGGGTGGTGCTCGCCGTGCCCGGGGTGGCCGAGGTTGCCGCGCACCCCTTGCGGCAGGGTGCTCTCGTCCACCTCGGCGAGCACGCGGACGCGGGTGGGCGCGGGGATGAGGTTGTACCACTCGTCGGAGAAGGCCCAGGTGCGGGGCAGGCCCTGGGTGGAGGCGTCGCGGCGGTCGACGGTGACGACGGTGCCGGGCTGGTTGGCGCCGTGGTCGTAGAAGTTGGCGTTGCCGAGCAGCCCTTCGTACCAGGGCCAGTTGTACTCGGTGCCGAAGGCGTTGTGCACGCCGACGAAGCCGCCGCCGGCGCGGACGTACTGGCGCAGCGCGGTCTGGGCGGCGTCGTCGAGGGTGTCGCGGGTGGTGCTCAGGAACATCACCGCGTTGTAGCCGAGCAGGCGGCCGGCGGAGGAGAGCTGGGTGACGTCCTCGGTGTAGTCGACAGCGAAGCCGTTCTCCTGCCCCAGCTTGAGCACCGCTTTGACGGCCACGTTGTCGTCGTTGAGCGGCGGGTTGAGGCCGGGGCCGAGCGGGGTGCCGAGGTGGGCGTGGCGGGGGCCGGCGGTGCGGCTGTAGACGAGCAGCTTGTAGCCCTTGGCCGGGTCGAAGTTGCCCCAGTCGTGGTAGCAGCGGGGGTCGGTGCCCCGGCAGACGCCGTAGTCGGGGTCTCCGAGGTTCTGCGCCGGCGACGGGGAGGCAGCGGAGCTGGGAGCGGTGGCGGTGAGCAGGAGGGCCGCGGCTCCGGTGGCGGCGGCGACGGAGAGTTTGCTGCGCATGGGGGGCACCTCGCAGAGGGATCCACTAGGTGGATCGTTTGGTCCACTCGGAGGCTTGAGCGTAACTGCGGATCTCAGCGGCGACAAGCTCTTGCCTTCACTCACGGCTGGGACTTATGGTGCGTCCGTCGTATGGATCTAGTGGTCCACCAAGCGGACCGCTGAAGGTATGGTGCCAGTGGAACGACGAAACTTCCTCCTCGGTGCGGCAGCCACGCTGACCGCCACTGCGACCGACTCAGCCACGATCTCGGAGCCCGCCCAGGCGCAGGAGCCCCTGGAGCGGCAGCCCGCGTCCCTGGGCGTGACGGGCAAGGACTTCCCCAAGGTCTGCGGCAACCTGGCCAACACCAACTACTCCCCGCTCAACCAGATCAACGCCCGCACGCTGCGGCGGCTCGGCGGCGCCTGGCACGTCAATCTGGAGGGCGGCAGCACCTCGGCCGCCCAGCAGAGCACCTGCGTCGTGGAGAACGGCGTCCTGTACGTCCAGACCACGCAGCAGAACGTCTTCGCCGTGGACGGCAGAACCGGCGCCGTCAGGTGGAAGACCAACCTCGGCGCGAAGCAGACGAACATGCGCGGCGTCGCGCTCGGCGAGGGCCTGGTCTTCTCCACCTCCGGCGCCAACATCGTGTACGCCCTGAAGAAGGACACCGGCGAGATCGCCTGGCAGCGGCAGCTCATCACCGAGGACGAGGGCGGCGGCGACACCGGCGGCTGCGACCCGCAGAACGGGCAGTGCGGCGGCCTGACCGGCACCCTGGCCGGCGCGGTGGTCTACTGGGACGGGCTCATCTACGTCGGCATGCAGGGCAGCACCGGCGGCGCGCGCGGCCGGGCGTACGCGCTGAAGGCGGCCACCGGCGAGGTCGCCTGGACGTTCTGGTCGTGCCCGGGCGAGGGCCAGTTCGGCAACGACACCTGGGAGGGCGAGTCCTGGAAGACGGGCGGCGCCGTCCCGTGGATCCACCCGGCGGTGGACCCGGACCTCGGGCTGGTCTACTGGACGTTCGGCGGCTCCTACCCGCGCCTGGACGGCGCCACCAGGGGCGGCGACAACCTGTTCGCCAACTCGATCGTGGCCATCGACGCCAAGACCGGCGCCCGCAGGTGGCACTTCCAGTCGGTGCACCACGACATCTGGGACCTCGACAACGTCATGGCCCCGGTGCTGGTGGACGTCAAGGTCAAGGGCCGGCTGCGCAAGGCCGTCGTGTACGGCAGCAAGGTCGGCATGTTCTACATCCTCGACCGGACCAGCGGCGAGCCGCTGCACGGCATGCAGGAGCGGCCCGTCCCGCGGAACGCCCAGCAGAAGACGGCGGCCACCCAGCCGTTCCCCGGCGGGAAGCCGTTCATCACGCAGGCCCCGGAGTTCGGCAAGGCCACCAGGCCGGTGCCGTTCTACGCCTGGGGCGGCCTCTACACGCCGCACTGGGACCGGGCGACGATCATCTTCCCCGGCGCGGGCGGCGGCGCGGACTGGGCGCACCTGTCGTACAACCCGCACACGGGCTGGATCTACGTCGGCTACGGCCTGATCAACTCCGGCTTCTCCAACAGCCGCGAGGGCCGGGTCAACACCTCCCGCCCGCTCGGCGAGTACTTCGCTGGCGGCATCGCGGCGGTCGATCCGCGCACCAACACGCCCGTGTGGACGCTGGACAGGGAGTGGTCGCTCGCGCACGGCAACGGCATCCTGACGACGGCGGGGCGGGTGATGTTCCAGGGCGGCCCCGACGGGGTGCTGCACGCCATGGACGACACCGACGGCAGCGTCCTGTGGAGCTTCCAGTGCGGCGCCGGGGTGCACACCAGCCCGATCAGCTACGAGATCGACGGCGAGCAGTACGTCGCGGTGCTGGCGGGCGGCAACGGCCTGCCGTACCCGGACATCCCCAGGGGCGACCACCTGTGGGCGTTCAAGCTCGGCGGCAAGGTCGCGCCCGCCGCCGCGCCGACGCCGCCCAAGCAGCGCAACGACATCAGGGCGGCGGCCGTCACCGGCAGCACGGTCACGCTCGGCCGGGTCTGGGACGCGGCGAACCAGCGGCCCGGCGCGACGGAGAACACGGTGGCGCAGAACGCCATGTCGCCGCAGCACCTGCGGGTGCCCAAGGGCACGACCGTGACCTTCGTCAACCCGGCCGGCAACGCCTCCGCGCACGCCGCCGTCTCGTTCTTCGAGTACGAGTTCGACACCGGCGTGCTGATGCCCGGCCAGTCGTTCACCCACACCTTCGACACCCCGGGCGAGTTCTTCTACAACGACGCGATCTACCCGCAGAGCACCGGCAAGATCGTCGTCTTCTGAGTGCGTAGCCCCGCCGTACGGGACGGCGGGGCTTCGCTCAGAGCCAGGTCGGCAGGATGGACGGCGGGATCGGCCCCTTGTTGCGCCGCCCCTGCCCGCTCTCCTCCCACGCGTGGGCCAGGATCCCCACGGAGCGGCTGAGCACGAACAGCCCGCGCGCCAGCGGCGCGGGGAAGCCCAGCTCGGCGTAGACCACGGCGGTCGCCCCGTCGATGTTCATCGGCACCGGCGCGATCAGCCGCTCGACCGCCAGCGCGGCCCGCAGGTGCGCGCCCGCCACCACCCCGGCCCCGGCCGCCTGCGAGACCAGCCCGAGCAGCGGGTCCCGGCGCGGGTCGCGGCGGTGGAAGCGGTGGCCGAAGCCGGGCAGGTACTTGTCGCGGGCGCGCCATCGCGCCACCACGGCGGCGGCGTCCCCGTCGGCCACGACCTCCTCCAGCAGCCCGACGCACTGCTCGCCCGCGCCGCCGTGCACGTCGCCGAGCAGGTTGACCCCGGTGGCGACGGCGTTGTTCAGCCCGACGCCGCAGGTGACGGCCATCCGGGCGACGGCGATGGACGGCGCGTGCGGGCCGTGATCGACGGACGAGACCAGCGCCGCCTCCAGCAGCGCCGCCTGTCGCGGATCGGGGCGTTCGCCGCGCAGCATGAGCCAGATCATCTCGGCGAGGCCGATCCGCCCGATGAGGTCCTGCACCGGCCGCCCGCGCAGCTCGATGAGGCCGGGCTCGATCCGCGACACGGCGGTGCCCCACCAATCTGCGGCCTCGGTGTGCTCGTTCATGAGGCCGCCTCGAACTCGGTGTTGTGCTCCCCGAGCAGCGGTGCAGGGCCGCGCGGGCGCAACGCGACCCCGTCGATGACCACCCCGTTCCCCGTGACGGTCATCGGCCGTTCCCCAGGCCCCGCGAACGGCACCTCGGTCAGGAACCCGCGATGACGTACCTGATCAAGGGCGAGCGCCTGCGGCACGGTGAGGATCCGGGCGGCCGGCACGCCCTCGGCGGAGAGAATCTCCTCCCACTCCAGCGCCGTCTTGGCCCGCAACGCCTGGTTCAGCTCCTGGTTGAGCGCCCCCCGGTGCGTCTTGCGCGACTCGCGCTCGGCGAAGCGCGGGTCGGCGGGCAGGTCGGGCCGCCCGACGAGCCGGCACAGCGTCTCGAACTGGGCCTGCTGGTTGGCGGCGATGTTGAGCGGCCCGTCGGCGGTCTCGAACGTGCCGGAGGGGGCGGCGGTGGCGTTCTGGTCGCCCATCGGCTCCGGCTCGACGCCGCTGACCAGGTAGTTGGAGACCGTCCAGCCCATCGCGGAGATCGACGCCTCCAGCATGGACAGGTCCAGGAAGCAGCCGCGCCCGGTGCGGTGCCGCCCGGCCAGCGCGGCGGAGATCGCCAGCGCGGCCATCAGCCCGCCGACGGTGTCGGCGATGGGGAAGCCCACCCGCAGCGGCGCCGTGCCGGGGGTGCCGGTGACGCTCATCATCCCGGACAGCCCCTGGACGATCTGGTCGTAGGCGGGGGCGCCGCTCATCGGGCCGCTCTGCCCGAAGCCGGAGATGGCGCAGTAGACGAGGGCGGGGTTCAGCTCGCGCAGCCGGTCCCAGCCGTAGCCGAGCCTGGCCAGCACCCCGGCCCTGAAGTTCTCCAGCAGGACGTCGGCGCCGGCGAGCATCGACTCGAACGCGGCCCGCCCGTCCGGGCTCTTCAGGTCGAGCTCGACGGACTTCTTGCCGGCGTTCTGCGCCAGGAAGGACGCGCCCATCCCGGCCCGGTTCAGCTCGGGGTCGGGGCCGAGCCGCCGGGCGAGGTCCCCGGTGCCCGGCAGCTCGACCTTGACCACCTGCGCGCCGAACAACATCAGCTGATAACTGCAGTACGGCCCGGCCAGAACGTTGGTCAGGTCCACGACCTGGACGCCGTCCAGTGGCAACTGCTGCATGCACGCTCCATTGAGTCAAGTCAGAGGATGGTCGAACCCGCGCTCCGACATCCGCTTGGCCGCCTCGCGCAGGTCCGCGGCGAACTCCCGGACCCGCTCCGCAGTGAAGCGGACGGTGGGGCCGCTCAGCGTCAGCGCCGCCACGGGCCCCGTACCACGGGCGACCGGGACGGCGACCGCGGACAGGCCGGGCTCGCGCTCGCCGTGGCTGGCCGCGTACCCGTCGTGCGCCGCCTGCCCGATCCACGCCCGCAGCGTCGGCACGTGGGCCTCGCCGTACGGGGAGGAGCGGGCCACCCGGACGAGCAGCCGTTCCGGCGCCTCGATGAGCAGCACCTTCGAGGAGGCGCCCGCCCACAGGGGCAGCTCGTCGCCGACGCGCACCACGTGGCGCAGCGGCTGCGGGCTCTCCTGCTGGGCGATGCAGACGCGGCAGGTGTCGCGCGGCACGTAGAGGTTGACGGTCTCCCGGTGCCGCGCCCCCAGCTCGCGCATGAGCTGGACGGTCTCCGGCGGCAGCTCCCACACCGTACGGGCCAGGTGCGCCCAGCGCCACAGCCCGGGGCCTGCCGCGAACCCCTTGGGCGTGGCCCACAGCAGGCCCAGGTGCTCCAGGGTCTGCAGCAGGCGCAGCGCCGTGGTCTTGGCCAGGCCCGTCTCGTCGACGACCTCGCGGATCGTCAACGACCGCCGGTCCTCGGTGAGCAGCGAGAGGATGTCGAACGCGCGCTGGACGCTGCGTACGCCCCCGCCCTCTCCCGACGCCGCGGGGATGTTCGAAGGCATGGCCGTACGCTAACACCGAGTCCGCATAGCGGTCCATACGCTCCACCAAGCGGATTACCCGGCGCTCTTGCCATAACCTTCGCCTGGCTCATACCGTGAGGCAATCCACAGTGCGGATTATCAGAACCGCTGAGCGGATTCAGTGGGAGTCATCATGAACACCATCCACGAAGCCGGTTGCTTGGTCGCCGGGCAGTGGCTGACCGAAGGCCCGCATGCCGAACGCATCGGCCCCTACCTCCGCGAGCCCGTCAGCAGGGCCCGCACCGCACGACCCGAGGACGTCACCGCGGCTCTGGACCACGCCCGGCGCTCCGCCAGGCGGGTCGCCCGGCTGGCGCCCGCCACCAGGGCCGACATTCTGGAGCGGGCCGCCGCCGCGGTCACCGCGCAGGGCGACAGGCTGGCCCGGCTGCTGGCGCTGGAGCTGGGCAAGCCGCTCAAGGACGGGCGCGGCGAGGTGCTGCGGGTCGCCGACACGCTGTCCGTCGCCGCCGCCGAGGCGCGCATGATCGGCGGCGAGGTGCTGCCGGTGGCGGGCTGGGGCCGGGGCGTCGGCAACACCGCGATCACCCAGCGCGCCCCGGCCGGCCCGGTGCTGGCGATCACGCCGTTCAACGCGCCCGCCAACCTCCTCGCCCACAAGCTCGCCGCCTCCTTCGCGGCGGGCAACACCACGATCGTCAAGCCGCCGCCGCAGGCGCCCGCCGTCTCCACCGCCCTGGTGGAGCTGCTGCTGGAGGCCGGAATGCCGGTGGAGGCCGTGCAGGTCCTGCACGGGGGCGGCGACGTGGGCGCGCGGCTGTGCGCCGCGCCGGAGATCGCCGTCGTCAGCTTCACCGGCGGCGTCGCGGCCGGTCACGCCGTCGCCCACGCCGCCGGGCCGAAGCGGGTGATGCTGGAGCTCGGCGGCAACGCCGCCACCATCGTCTGCGAGGACGCCGGCATCGCCGGGGCCGCGCTGGCGTGCGCGCGCACCGGCTACAGCAACTCCGGGCAGAGCTGCATCTCGGTGCAGCGCGTCTACGTGCACCGCAGCCGCTTCGAGGAGTTCGCCGAGGAGCTGACCGCGCAGGTGAAGGGCCTGGTCGTGGGCGACCCGCTCGACCCGGGCACCGACGTGGGCTCCATGGTGGACGACGACGCGGCCGAGCGGGTGGTCCGCTGGACGGCCGAGGCCGCCGCCCAGGGCGCCCGGGTGACGGCCGGCGGCAGCCGCGACGGCTCGGTGATGGCGCCGACCGTGGTGGTCGCCCCGCCCGCCGAGGCGAAGGTGGTGCGCGAGGAGGTGTTCGGAGCGCTGGTGGCCGTGCTCCCCTACGACGGCTTCGACGAGGTGATCGAGGAGTGCAACCGCAGCTCGTACGGGCTGCAGGCCGGGCTGTTCACCCACGACGTGCGCCGCATCGTGACCGCCTGGCGGGAGCTGGAGGTCGGCGGCCTGATCGTGAACGGCTCGTCCAACTTCCGGCTCGACCACGTGCCGTTCGGCGGGGTGAAGGACTCCGGCATCGGCCGCGAGTCGCCGCGCTGGATGATCGAGGACTTCACCGTGACCAAGACCCTCATGCTCAAGGGCCTGACCATCTGGGGAGACGAGTGACCACCACAGCCGCCCACGCCCTCGTCGCGCAGCTCGAGGCGCTCGGCGTCGAGTACGTCTTCGGCACCTGCGGCCACACCAACATCGCCGTCCTGGACGCGCTGGCCGACAGCTCCGTCCGGTTCGTCATCACCCGCCACGAGCAGGCCGCCGCGCACGCCGCCGACGGCTACGCCCGCGCCTCAGGCAAGCCGGGCGTGCTGCTCGTGCACGTCGGGCCCGGCCTGACCAACGCCGCGACCGGCGTCATGACGGCCGCGCTGGACTCGGTGCCGCTGGTGGTGATCTCCGGCGACATCCCGTCGTACTATCACGGCCGGCATCCGCACCAGGAGATCAACCTGCACGCCGACGCCGACCAGGCGAGCGTGTTCCGGCCGTTCGTCAAGCGGGCCTGGAACGTGCACAGGGCGCAGGACCTGGGCCGCTTCGTCGAGCGCGCCTTCTTCACGGCCACCTCGGGCCGTCCCGGCGCGGTGCTGGTCAACGTGCCGATGGACGTCTTCTCCCGGCCCGCCGCGCCGTACCCGCCGATCAGCCACGCGGCGCTGCCCGGCCTGCCGGAGGACACCGCGAAGCTGATCGCCGCGAGGCTGGCCGATGCCGAGCGCCCGCTGATCTACGTGGGCGGCGGCCTGCGCGAGGATCCGGGGCCGCTGATCCGGCTGGCCGAGCACCTCGACATCCCGATCGCGCACTCGCTGATGGCCAAGGGCACGGTGCCCGACGCGCACCCGCTGGTCATCGGGATGCCGGGCTTCTGGGGGCTGGAGCTCACCAACGCCTGCGCCCGCGAGGCGGACGTGGTGCTGGCGCTGGCCACCCGCTTCGCCGAGACCGACGCCAGCTCCTGGGATCCCCGCTTCACCTGGGACTTCTCGGGCAGCACGCTGATCCAGATCGACATCGACCCGGCCGAGATCGGCCGCAACTACCCGGCGGACATCGGCGCCGTCGCCGACGTGCGGCTCGCGGTGGAGGCGATCGCCGACGCCGCCGCCTCGCACCCCGGCCGCTCCCGGCACGAGCTGCGCAAGCAGATCCTGGAGGCGCGGACGGAGCTGTTCGCGGCCAGCCGGGAGCGGGGCCGCAGCGCGGACTTCCCGCTGCGTCCCGAGCGGATCCTCGCGGACCTGCGGGACACGCTGCCGCCGGACACGATCCTGGTCACCGACGTGGGCTGGAACAAGAACGGCGTCGCCCAGTGCTACGAGCTGCCCGCCGGGGGCCGCTTCGTCACCCCCGGCGGGGCGTCCACGATGGGGTTCGGGCCGGCCGCCGCCGTCGGCGTGCAGCTCGCGCAGCCCGGCAGGACGGTGGTGGCGCTCATCGGCGACGGCGGGATGAGCGCGCAGTTGCCCGCCCTGCCGCTGGCGGTCGAGCAGGGCGCCCCCGTGGTGTTCGTGGTGATGAACAACCGGGCCCACGGCACGATCTCCGACCTGCAGTCGGCGCACTTCGGCCGCAGCCACGGCTGCGACTTCACCGACCCGGCGGGGCAGCCGTACAGCCCGGACTTCGCCGCGCTCGCCAGGGCGTGCGGCGCGGACGGCCACACCGTCGCCGCGCCCGGCGACCTGGGCGCGGCGCTGCGCGAGGCGGTCGCGAACCGGCGGCCCGCCGTGATCGACGTGCCGATGGTGAACGAACCGGTGCCGACGCCGGGCCACTGGAACATCAAGGACATCTATCAGGGTCTGTTCACCGACTGATCTGTCCGGGAAACCGTTGCACGTTCGAGATTCCCTCAGCGTTTCCCGTCGCTTATAACGAACGTACTAGTCCGTGAATTAACTCTCACCCACCCCCCTAGAGGTGAACCGTGCGTTTCACGAGATTCTCCATCGCAGCCGCGGCCCTGATAGCGCTCGCCGCCTGCGCCCCGCCCGGCCAGCAGGCCGAGTCGGGGGCCACCGCCACCGGCCCCATCAAGATCGCCAACGCCAACGCGCAGAGCGGCCAGCTCAGCTCGCTCGGCCAGTGGGAGCACAAGGGCGTCAAGCTCGCCATCGACGAGGCCAACAAGGCCGGCGGCATCAACGGCCGGCAGATCAAGCTCGACCTGTTCGACAGCCAGGGCGACCCCACCGTCGGCACCAACGTGGCCAGGAAGATCTCCGCCGAGGGCTACATCGCGATGCTCGGCACCGCCGAGAGCGCGGTCACCCTCGCCATGGCGCCCATCCTCAAGGACGCCAAGATCCCCAACATCACCTCGGGCCAGTCGCCCAAGCTCGCCGAGCTGGGCAGCCCGTTCCTCTTCCTCAACGCGCCCACCAGCGTCACCTTCGACGAGACGCTCGCCAAGTACCTGGTGGACGACAAGGGCTACAAGAAAATCGCCCTGATCAGCAACAACGGCGCCTACGGCTCAGGCGAGCACGACGCGTTCCTCAACTCGCTCAAGACCAGGAGCGTCACCCCGTCCGCCGACGAGGTCGTCACCCCCGACCAGAAGGACTTCAACGCCAACCTCGCCAAGATTCGCGAGCAGAACCCCGAGGTGCTGTTCATCGGCGCCGAGGAGGTCCAGTCGGGGCTGATCGCCAAGCAGGCCCGCGAGCTCGGCATCAAGGCGATCTTCGCCGGCGGCGCCCCCGTCGGCACCGACGTCTACGCCGGCACCGCCGGGCTGGAGAACGCCGAGGGCACCATCGTCAGCTCCCCCTACCTGAGCAACGACGCCACCCCCGAGATCAAGGCGTTCGCCGAGAAGTACAAGGCCGCCTACAACGAGGACGCCCGCATGCACGTGGCCAAGGCCTACGACGGCGCGTCCATCCTCATCGAGGCGCTCAAGCAGACCAACGGCGAGGGCGGCCAGAAGCTCGCCGACGCCATCCGCGGCGTCAAGCGCGCCGGGCTGCTGGGGAACTACAACTACGACGCCAACGGCGTCGGCATCCACGAAACGAAGATCGGCCTGGTCAAGGACGGCAAGGTCGTGCCCGAGGCCGCGAGCTGACGTGCAGGTCTTCCTTCAGACCCTGATCGGCGGGGTCACGTTCGGGGCGGTGTACGCGCTGGTGGCGATGGGCTTCTCGATCGTCTACCGGACGATGGGCCTGGTCAACTTCGCCCACGGCAGCGTCGTCATGATCGGCGCGTACGCCGCCTCCACCTTCTACCTGGCCACCCAGCTCCCGTTCGCGGTCGCGATCGTCGTCGCCATCGCGGTCACGGGCCTGATCGGCCTGGTCATCGAGCGTTTCCTGCGCCCGCTGGAGAACAAGGACTTCACGCTGATGCTGATCGGCACGATCGGCTTCGGCGCGGTGCTGGAGGCGGGCGCGGTCCTCATCTGGGGCGCGACCGGGCACGCCGTGCCGTCCCCGGTCGCGACGGGACCGCTCGACGTGGCCGGGATCCGCATCCCCACCTACAGCCTGCTGGTGATCGCGGTGGCCGCCGCCGCGACCGGCCTGCTGGCCCTGTTCCTGCAGCGCACCAAGCGGGGCGCGGCCATGCAGGCGGTCGCCATGGACCACCAGGCCGCCACCGCGGTCGGCATCCACGTCGGCCGCAGCAACGCGATGGCCTTCGCCATCGGCGCCGGCCTCGCCGCGCTGGCGGGCAGCCTGATCGGGCCCATGCTGTACGTGAACCCGACCATGGGCGGCACCCTCGGCATCAAGGGCTTCGCCGCGGCCATGCTCGGCGGCTTCGGCAGCATGCCCGGCGCGATCGTCGGCGGCCTGGCCTTCGGCCTGCTCGACGCGTTCGCCGCGGGCAACTTCCAGGAGTACTCCGAGCTGGTCACGTTCCTGGTCTTCGCCGTCATCGTGATGATCCGCCCCACCGGCATCTTCGGAGAGGCAACGGTGAACCGAGCATGAGACGAGTGGCGCTCATCGCCATCGCCGCCGTCGCGGCCTGGCTGCTGCCCTACGGCCTGGGCGGTTACGCGATCCACGTCGCCGACGTCGCGATCATCTTCGCGATCCTGGCCATCGGCCTCGGCCTGACCATGGGCGTGGCCGGGCAGATCAACCTGGCCCAGGTCGCGTTCTTCGGCGTCGGCGCGTACGCGGTGGCCATCCTGACCACGCAGGCGGGCCTCGGCTTCTGGACCGCCGCCGTGCTGGCCATCCTCACCGCCGTGGTGTTCGGCGTGCTGACCGGCATCCCGGCGCTGCGCATGCAGTCGCACTACCTGGGCATCGTCACGCTCGGGCTGGCGCTGGCGTTCACGAACTGGGTCACCAACTCCACGGTCGCGGGGCGAGCCGAGGGCATCAGCGACATCCCGGTGCCGCCGATGTTCGGCGTCGACCTGTCCAGCGGCTACCTCTTCTACTACGTGGAGCTGGTGGTCTTCGCGATCGCGCTGGCCTTCGCGCTGTTCGTCACGCACTCGCCGCTCGGCCGCCGCCTGCGCGCCATGCGGGACGACGACCTGGCGGCGGGCGCGCTCGGCGCGGAGATCCCGCTGCTGCGGATGACGGCGTTCGTGCTGTCCGGCCTGTACGGCGGCCTGGCCGGCGTGCTGTACGCCGGGCTGATCCGCTTCGTCGCGCCCGAGACGTTCAACATCGCCAACATGTTCCTGCTGCTCGCCATGGTGATCATCGGCGGGCGGAGCAGCATCCTGGGCTGCGTCGTCGGCGCGGTCGCGCTGTCGCTGGTCAGGGAGGCGCTGCTGGACGCCTCCGGCTACGCGCAGCTCGGCTACGGCCTGGTGGTCGTGCTGGTCGTGGTGTTCGCGCCGAAGGGGCTGGCGGGCCTGCCCGGCCAGATCCGCGCCCTGCTGCGCAGGCGGACCGGCGGCGCGCGGGCCCAGCTCGGCGCGTTCCTGCCCTACGAGCCCGCGCCCGCCGCCGCAGGGGAGGTGGCGCTGGACGTCAGGGAGGTGACCAAGCGGTTCAAGGGCCTGGTGGCGCTGGACAAGGTGTCGCTCACCGTGCCCACGGGCCAGATCCGCGGCGTCGTGGGGCCGAACGGCTCCGGCAAGACGACGCTGTTCAACGTGGTCAGCGGCTTCTACGACCCGACCGAGGGGTCGGTGGAGCTGGCCGGGCGCGGGGCGACGGGGCTGGCGCCGTACCGGCTGTCGCTGCGCGGGGTGGCCCGCACGTTCCAGAACCTGCGCCTGTTCGAGGACCTCAGCGTGCGGGAGAACCTGCTGCTGGGGCTGGACCGCACCCGCACCACCTGGATCTGGCGGTACGCGGTCCTGCCGTGGAAGGTGCTCGGCTACGAGCGCACGCTGCACCGGCGCACCGCGGAGCTGATCGAGCGTTTCGGGCTGAGCGAGGTCGCCGACGCCGAGCCGCGCTCGCTGCCATACGGCATCCAGCGGCGCATCGAGCTGGCCCGCGCGATGGCCATGTCGCCGAGCCTGCTGCTGCTCGACGAGCCCGCCGCCGGGCTGAACGGCGAGGAGGTGCGCCAGCTCGCCGACATCGTCCGCTCCATCAGGGACTCCGGCGTCACCGTGATCATCATCGAGCACAACATGGGGCTGGTCATGTCGCTGTGCGACCAGGTCACGGTGCTGTCCAGCGGCAGGGTGATCGCCGACGGCCCGCCGGCCGAGGTCGCCGTGCACCCGGACGTCGTGGCCGCCTACCTCGGCGACTCGATGGCCGCGCCAACAGAGGAGACCGCGGAAGCCGCCGTCGAGGAGGCCACCAGATGAGCACACTCACCGTCGAAGGGCTGTCCGTGCACTACGGCGGCGTGCGCGCCGCCCACGACGTGTCCTTCACCGTCGAGCCCGGCCAGTCGCTCGGCATCATCGGCGCGAACGGCGCGGGCAAGACCTCCACCCTCAAGGCCGTCATGGGCCTGGCCCCCCGCCAGGCCACCGCCATCCGCTTCGGCGAGCACGACCTGCTGCGCGCCCCCGCGCACACCCTGGTGCGGCACGGCATCGGCTACGTCCCCGAGGGCAGGCACGTCTTCCCCGGGCTGACGGTGGAGAAGAACCTGCTGCTCGGCGCGTACACCAGCAGTTGGAAGCGCACCCCGATCGACGAGGTGTACGAGCTGTTCCCGGTGCTGGGCGAGATGCGCGGCCGGCTGGCCGGCGCGCTGTCCGGCGGGCAGCAGCAGATGCTGGCGGTCGGGCGGGCGATGATGTGCCGGCCCAAGGTGATGTTGCTGGACGAGCCGTCGATGGGGCTGTCGCCCAAGCTCGTCGGCGACATCGCCGCCGCGCTGAAGAAGCTCAACGCCGACGGCCTGGCCATCCTGCTCGTCGAGCAGAACGCCAAGCTCACCTTCGACGTCACCACCACCTGCCTGGTCATGGAGAACGGCGAGATCGCCGCCAGCGGCACCTCGGCGGAGCTGAGCGACGACCCTCAGGTCCGGCGCATCTACCTGGGTTTGTGAGAGAGGAAGGTCATGGTCCGTCGCAGAGAGTTACTCGCGGGCGCCGTCGCGGCCGTCGCGCTCGCCGGAGCGGGAGCGAGCCCCGCCGTCGCCGCCACCGGGCGCGCCGACCGGAACTTCCCGAAGGTCGGCGGGAACCTGGCGAACCAGAACCACACCGCGCTGCGGGCCGTGCACCGCGGCAACGTGCGGCGGCTGCGGGCGGCGTGGACGAACCACATCGAGGGCGGGCTGATGGCGGGCAACAGCCAGAGCACCGCCGTGGCCGTGGACGGCGTCCTGTTCATCGAGTCGGCCCTGGGCAACGTCGTCGCCGTGGACGGCCGTACCGGGGCGACGATCTGGAAGTACGAGCAGACGCGCGGCGCGGTCACCCGGCGCGGGGTGGCGGTCGGCGCGGGCAAGGTCTTCACCTGCGCCAACGACAACTGGCTGATCGCCCTCGACCAGCGCACCGGCCAGGTCGTCTGGGAGCGGCAGCACAACGGGTACGGCAACCTGGAGAAGGTCGCCGTCACCTACCACGACGGCATGCTGTACTGCGGCACCAACGACGGCCCGCGCGGCGCGGCGCTCGCCTTCGACGCCGCGACGGGCGACCTGGTGTGGCACTTCTGGGGCACGGCCGCGCCCGGCGAGGTCGGCGGCGGCACCTGGGAGGGCGACTCCTGGCAGGTCGGCGGCGCGACCCCGTGGATGCACTGCGCGATCGACGCGGAGCTGGGGCTGGTCTACTGGACGTTCGGCAACGCCAGGGGCAGCAAGTCCTCGCAGGACGGCTCCGAGCGCGGCGGCCAGAACCTGTTCGCCAACTCGATCGTCGCCATGGACCTGAAGACGGGCGCCTACCGGTGGCACTTCCAGTCCATCCACCACGACATCTGGGACATGGACAACGTCATGGCCCCGGTGCTGTTGGACGCCCGCATCCGCGGCAGGACCCGCAAGCTGGTCGTGTACGGCAGCAAGACCGGCATGTACTACATCCTCGACCGGTCCGACGGCTCGGCCCCGCTGGGCATCGACGAACTGCCCGTGCCGCAGGAGCCGCGGCAGAAGACGTGGCCGACGCAGCCGTTCCCGCGCCAGGGCGGCTGGACCGAGCAGCGGCCCGTCTGGCAGCCGCTCGGCACCGAGGTGCCAGGCCTGCCGCACCGGGCGGTGCCCAACTACCGCATCGGGTCGCTGTACACGCCGCACTGGGACGAGCCGATCCTCACCATCCCCGGCCACGGCGGCGGCGCCGACTGGAACCACCAGTCCTACAGCCACAGCACCCGCCTGGTCTACACCGGGTTCGGCTACGTGGCGGCGGCCCACTCACTGACCGAGTCGTCGAACGGGCTGCGCCCGCCGGGCGAGTACATGACGGGCGGCGTGGTGGCCGTGGCCCCCTCGACGAACCGGGTGCGCTGGAAGCGGAACCTGCCGTACTCGCTGGCGCACGGCAACGGCATCCTCACCACCGCCTCCGACCTGCTGTTCATCGGCCAGCCCGACGGCAACCTGCTCTGCCTGGACGCCCGCGACGGGCGCGAGCTGTGGCGCTGGCAGACCGGGGCCGCGGTCAGCAGCAGCCCCATCTCCTACGAGATCGACGGCGAGCAGTACCTCGCGGTCTACGCCGGCGGCACCGGCATCCCGTACGGGAACTCGGCGCCGCGCGGCGACCACCTGTGGGCGTTCAAGCTCGGCGGCTCCGTGCCGCCCGCCGCCACGCCGCCCCCGCCCGTGGTGCGCCGCCCGGTCTCCGGCCAGCCGGTGGACGGCGCCGTCGTGAACAACACGGTGGTGCTGGCCCGCGTCTACGAGGGCGGGCAGGTCGGCGCGGTGGAGTCCACGGCGGTCAACGCCATGGCCCCCACGCACCTGCGGGTGCCGGTGGGCGCCACGGTCACCTTCGTCAACCCCGCGGACAACGTCAACGTCCACGGGGCCACCCAGTTCTTCGAGGGACTGTTCGACGTCAGGCTGAAGCCGGGCGAGTCGTTCCAGTACACCTTCACCGAGCCGGGCGAGTACTTCTTCAACGACTCCTACAGCCCGCGGCCCACCGGCAAGATCGAGGTCACGGGCTGATCACCGCGACGTCGGGGGTGTGGAGCGGGAACCGTTCGAGCACCAGCGGGTCATGGCCGGCGACCACCAGCCCGGGGTCGTCGGCCAGCTCCCTGATGCGGTCGAAGGCGCCGTACATGCCGGGCATGCTGTGCAGGATCGGGAACGGGCGGTCGCTCTCGAGGTTCTCGTAGAAGTGGCTGGCGTCGGAGGCCAGCACGACGTGGCCGCGGGCGGTGGCGACCCGCACCACCTGCATGCCGGCGGTGTGCCCGCCGACCAGGTGCACGCTGAGGCCGGGCGTCACGAACGCGTCGCCGTCCACCACGAGCGCCCGCCCGTCCTTCCTGGCGGCGGTCAGGTGAGCGAGGTCGTCGTCGTTGAGCAGCCAGCGCTCGCGGGCGATCCGCTCGGCCCACGGGCCGCTCCAGTAGTCCAGCTCGGCCTGCTGGACGACGTAGCGGGCGCGCGGGAAGTCGCGTGCGGTGCCGGTGTGGTCGTAGTGCAGGTGGGTGAGCACCACGTGGCCGGCCGACTCGGCGCTGATGCCCAGCTCGGCCAGGGCCTCGACGGGTGAGCAGCGGTAGTCCAGGCCCGCGACGCGGGCCGCCCGCCCGGGGGCGATCCCGGTGTCGATCACCACCGTGTGCTCGCCGGAGACGGCCGCCCAGACGTAGTAGGACGTCGGGTGGGGGCTGTCCCCGCCGCTCTCGTAGCCGTGGAAGTGCTCGCCGCGCCGGGCGTCGCGCTGGGCGTAGCGGACGGCGTACACGCGGTAGGTCATGCCTTCACCCGCTCGGGGAGCTTGAGTCCGAGCTGCTCGGTCGGCACCTGGTAGGTCTCCCTGCCGGTGGCGACGGCGGCCACGTTGATCAGGCAGACGACCGCGGTGATGACCGAGACGCCGAGCCAGCTCTCCTGGCCCGTGCCGGCGATCGCGGTGGCCACCGTGGGCGCGAACCCGGCGATGGCGAAGCCGATCTGGGTGCCGATCGCCATGCCGGACAGCCGGACCCTGGTGGTGAACATCTCGCCGTAGAAGGACGGCCAGACGGCGCTGGTGGCGCTGTGCACGACCCCGAACATGAGGATGCCGGCCAGGAAGATCAGCACGTAGTTGCTCACGGAGATCGACCACAGGTAGGCGAACATCAGCACCGCGCAGCCGAGCGAGCCGCCGATGAAGACCGGCTTGCGGCCGATGCGGTCCGACAGCCTGCCCCACAGCGGGATCGTGATGACCGCGGCGACGTTGGCCAGCACGCCGACCCAGAGCATCGGGCTGCGTTCCAGGCCCATCGTGTTGACCGCGTACGACAGGGCGTGCACGGTGAAGATCGTGCTGACCGAGGCGATGACCGCGGCGACGACCACGCGCAGCACGTCGCGCCACTGCTCGCGGAAGAGCACCGCGATCGGCATCTTGGCCACGGTGTTGGTGGCGACCTCCTGCTCGAAGGCGGGCGTCTCCTCCAGCGTGCGGCGGATGACGACGCCGACCACGGCCACGATGACGCTCAGCCAGAACGGCACCCGCCAGCCCCAGCTCAGCAACTGCTCCTCGGGGAGCGCGGCGATCGGCAGGAAGATCGCGGTGGCGATGATCTGGCCGGCCTGGGTGCCGTTGAGGGTGAAGCTCGTGTAGTACGCGCGCCGCCCCTCGGGGGCGTGCTCCAGCGTCATCGAGTTGGCGCCCGCCTGCTCGCCCGAGACGGAGAAGCCCTGCAGCAGGCGCAGCACCACGAGCAGGATGGGCGCGAGCACGCCGACCTGGTCGTAGGTGGGCAGGCAGCCGACCAGGAACGTGGAGCCGCCCATCAGCAGCAGCGTGGTGACCAGCACCCGCTTGCGGCCGAACTTGTCACCGATGTGCCCGAGCACGAACGCGCCCACGGGCCTGGCCAGATAGCCGACCCCGAACGTGGCCAGCGCGAGCAGCGTCCCCGTGGCGGGCGAGGAGGACGGGAAGAAAATCTTGTTGAAGACCAGCGCGGCGGCCGTGCCGTAGATGAAGAAGTCGTAATACTCCAAGGCGCTGCCGATCCACGCAGCAACGGCCGCTTTACGCGGTTTGCCCTGCACCGTCACAATTTGCTCCTCACGGTGACGTCGGGGGGTAGTGCGGTGACAGGAAAACTAACTCACCGGTTCGTACATTACAAGGGTGTTGCCGCAGGATTAAGCACCCGCGTGCTGCACGGCGAGCCGGATGGGGGCGTTGCCCGCCCCGTAACCCTGGTACCCGCCGATCCGCTGCACGAGCTCGAAGAACACCCGGCCCGCCGTGACCGTGTACAGGTGCAGGAACTCGCCGCCCCGGCCGTCGCGGTCGTAGAGCACGCCGAGGTGGCGCAGCTCGGGATCGACCTCGTAGCGGGCCTCCAGGTCGTCGTAGTAGTTGTCCGGGATGGGCAGCAGCAGGTCCGGGTGCTCCGCCCGCAGCCTGCGGGCCGTCGCCACCACGTCGTCGCAGGCCAGCGCGATGTGCTGCCACGGGTGGTGGCCTGCGCCGACCTGCGCGATGTTCACCACCATGCGGACCGCGCCGTCGGGGGACGACATGGCCTTGCTGCGCAGCAGGCCGTACGGGTCGGGCAGCTCCAGGCTCTCCTGCGGGCGCAGGCCGAGCACGCCGCGGTAGAACAGGGCGGCCTCGTCGAAGTAGTGCAGCGGCTGGGTGAGCGCCACGTGGTCGATGCGGGTGACGCTGCCCTCGACGGGCGCGCCCTGGCCGAAGTCGGCGAGCCAGGCGGTGTCGCAGAAGAAGATCTCGGTGCCGTCGGGGGCGGCGATCGCGTCGAGCGGGGCGTCCTCGGGGGCGCGCTCGCGGGGCAGCACCGGAGACAGCAGGGATCCGGCGTGCTTGACGGCGCCGCCGGGGTCGGGGCTGTCCAGGCCGATCGCGACCAGCGCCGGGCCGTCATGCGACTCCTGAGCCCGGGAGTTGAGCAGGAGCCGCGCCTCGCCCTGCGACCACAGCTCGACCGGCTTGCTCGCGTGCGCCCCCGTACGGGCGAAGCCGAGCGCGGTCAGCAGCCCGCCGAGGGTGCCGGTGTCGGCCAGCTCGGCGAACGCGAACCCGGCGGGCACGGCCGGATGCCTCACCCCGTCCAGGCTCTGCTCCAGGGCGATCAGCGACCGCATCCCGTCCAGCGCGGTGCGCTCCGCCGACGCCTGACGGAAGACGTCGTTGAACACCTCCAGCGACAGCGGCCCCGCGTACCCGGCCCGCAGCACGCTCGCGGTCAGCCCCGCCAGGTCGAAGTTGCCCTGCCCGGGGAAGCAGCGGTAGTGGCGGCTCCACTGCAGCACGTCCATGGCCAGCAGCGGCGCGTCGGCGAGCTGCAGGAAGAAGATCTTCTCGCCCGGGATGGCCTCGATGCCGATCGGGTCGGAGCCGCGCGACAGGATGTGGAAGCTGTCCAGGCAGGTGCCCAGGTTCGGATGGTCGGCCATCCGGACGACGCGCCAGGCGTGCAGGTACTCGTTGACGTGCCGTCCCCAGGCCAGCGCCTCGTAGGCGATGCGGACGCCGTGCTCGGCGGCCCGCCCGGCCAGCAGCCTGAGCTGCTCGGCGGCCAGCTCGTCGTCGCCGATCGCGTCCGGCGAGACGTTCGAGCAGACCAGCAGCAGGTCGGCGCCGAGCCGTTCCATCACCCTGAACTTGCGCTCGGCCCGCCGCAGGTTGCCCGCGAGCACGTCGGCCGGCACCGCCTCGAAGTCGCGGAAGGGCTGGTAGAGGTCGATGCCGAGGCCCAGGTCGGCGGCTCTGGAGCGGACCTCCTCGGGGGAGAGCGGGCAGGCCAGCAGGTCGTTCTCGAAGATCTCCACACCGTCGAACCCGGCGGCGGCGATGGCTTCCAGCTTCTCGGGGAGAGTGCCGCTCACCGACACGGTGGCGATGGACTTGCGCACGGTTCCTCCTGCTTAGACGGCGATGAGATCGGTCAGGTGGGCGAACATCCGCTCGGCGTCCGGCTCGCGGCCGGTGAACAGCCGGAAGGCGTGCACGGCCTGGAAGACGACCATGCCGCCGCCGTCCAGGGTCCGGCAGCCGATCGCGCGCGCCTGCTTGAGCAGCTCGGTCTCCAGCGGCCGGTAGACGATGTCGGCCACCCACAGGCCCGGGTGCAGCAGCTCGGCGGGCAGCGGCAGGCCAGGATGGTGGGCCATGCCGGTCGGCGTCGCGTGCACCAGCCCCTCGGCCCCGGCCAGCAGCTCGGGCAGCTCGCCGGTGGTCGCGGGGCGGGCCCGTCCCGCGCCGAAGCGGGCGGCCAGCTCCCCGGCGAGCGCGGCGGCCCGCGCCGGGTCCGCGTCCACCAGGGTGATCCGGTCGGCGCCCATCGTGAGCAGCGCGTGCGCCACCGCGGCGCCCGCGCCGCCGGCGCCGAGCTGCACGATCCTGCGGGTGGGCACGTCCGGCAGGCCGCGGGCGAACGACTCGGCGAAGCCCGTCCAGTCGGTGTTGTGGCCGATGGCCCGCTCGCCGTCGAACACCACGGTGTTGACCGCGCCGAGCATGCGGGCGTCCGGGGACAGCTCGTCCAGGTGCGGGATGACGGCCTGCTTGCAGGGGTGGGTGATGTTCAGCCCGTCGTAGCCGAACCTGCGGGCGGTGCGGACCAGCTCGCCCACCTCGCCGCCGACCCGGTCGGTGTCCAGCAGCCGGTAGACGTAGTGCAAGCCGTGGTGCACGGCCTCCTGCTCGTGCAGTGGCGGGCTCCAGGAGGGGCCGATGCCCGAGCCGATCAACCCGACCAGGAATGACTCCATCACTTCTTCCTCTCCAGCAGGGTGCTGCGGTTTTCTTAATGTACGTACTAGTGAGTTAGCTGACTAGACGTGGCTCTTGACTTGGTGGGGACGGGGTTGGAGCCTAGTGGACTATCTAGTCCGTACTCTCAGGACGGAGCCCGCGTGCCTCCCCCTCCCGGACCGGCCGCAGGCCGCCCCCTCGCGTTAGGTCCCGTACGCCTGCGCAACCGGTTCGTCTCGGCCCCCATGGAGCGCAACTACTGCGAGCCCGACGGCACCGCCACCGACCGGTACGCCGCCTACCTCGCCCGCCGGGCGCACGGCGGCGCCGCGCTGGTGTTCGCCGAGGCCGCCTACGTGCGCGCCGACGGCAAGGGGCGGGCGCGCCAGCTCGGCGCGGACACCGACGCGCGCGTCCCCGGCCTGGCCCGGCTGGCCAAGGCCGTGCACGACGGCGGCGCGCTGTTCGGCGTCGAGCTGAATCACGGCGGGCGCACCGCGCAGAGCGCCGTCAGCGGGTTCCGGCCCGTCGCCCCCTCCCCCGTCCCCTGCCTGCCCGCGGGCGGCGAACTGCCCCGACAGGCCCCGGCCGCCGAGGTGTACGAGCTGGTGGAGGCGTACGCGGAGGGCGCGCGCCGCTGCCGCGAGGCGGGCGTGGACGTGATCATGATTCACGGGGCGCACGGCTACCTCGTCCACCAGTTCCTCTCCCCCGCCCGCAACCTGCGCACCGACGAGTTCGCCGACCCGCTCCGCTTCCTCGGCCTGGTCGTCGAGGCCGTCCGCGAGCGGGCCGGGCGCGAGGTGGCCGTCGGGCTGCGGGTGTCCGCGCACGAGGGGTTCGAGGGCGGGCTGACGGCGGAGCGCACGTACGACCTGATCTCACGGACCCGGCTCGACCTGCTGGACTTCCTGGACGTCTCGGCCGGCTCCTACGAGGCGGGGCAGTGGATCATCCAGCCCGCCGAGTGGGAGCGCGGCCTGCTCGCCCCGTACGCCCGGCGCTACCGCGCGCTGGGGCTGCCGGTGGGCGTCGCCGGACGGATCAGCACCCCGGACACCGCCGAGGCGATCGTGTCAGGCGGCAGCGCCGACTTCGTGTCCCTGGCCCGCACCCTGCACGCCGACCCCGACTTCCCACGCCACGCCCTCGCCGGACGGCCCCACCGGCCGTGCATCGCCTGCAACCACTGCATCGACCGGCTCGGCAGCGGCGAACCCATCCCCTGCACGGTCAACGCCCGCGCCGGCCGCGAGCACCTGCCCCCCGGCGGAGGCATCCGCGAACACCTGTCCGCCAGCGGAGGCATCCGCGAGCACCTCCCCTCCGGCGGAGGCATCCGCGAACACCTTCCCTCCGGTGGAGACGTCCGCGAGCACCTTCCCCTGGCGGAGGCGTCCGCTACTCGGCTCTCCGTGCTGGTGGTCGGCGCGGGACCGGCCGGGCTGGAGGTGGCGCGACTGCTGGCCGAGCAGGGGCAGCACGTCCAGGTGCTGGAGCGCGAGGAGCACGTCGGCGGCCGGGCGGCGCTCGCCGGTCGGCTGCGCACCTACCCAGAGCATCACCGCCTCGTACGGTGGTGCGCCGACGAGCTGGAGCGGCTCGGCGTGAGCGTGCGCACCGGCGTCGAGGTGACCCGCGAGGAGCTGGCCCGGCACCGGGCGGACGCCGTCGTGCTGGCCACCGGCGGCGCGGGACGCGTGCCCTCCGGCGTCCCCGGCGCCGGGCTGCCGCACGTCATCGACGTCCGCGACTGGCTCGCCCTCAGCCGGGACGTGCCCCGCGCCTGCGTCGTGTGGGGAGCCGACCGGGAAGGCGTCGCCGTCGCCGACCACCTGGCCTCCGGCGGGGCGGAGGTGCTGCTCATCGGCTCCCAGGCGAGTCTCGCACCGGAGGTCGGGCGGCGGGCCAAGATCCTCATGGTGCCGCGGCTGACCGGGAACCCGAAGGTTCGGGTGCTGCTGGAGTCCACCGTCCTGGCCGTCGAGCCCGACCGGCTGCTCGTCCGGTCCTTCGACGAGGAGCAGTGGGTGCCCGCTTCTGGGCCTCTGCTGGTGTCGCAGGGGGTCGTTCCGCGTACCGGGCTGCTCGCGGGGTGCGCGGCGCCGCTCGGGGTGCACGTGATCGGGGACGCGACCGGGGGCGGGTCGTTGCACCGGTGCTTCGCGGACGCGGAGGAGGTGGCCGGGGTGATCGGCTCCCGGCGGGTGCAGCACTGGTGATTTCCCTGATGCCGGGGGTGGGGCTGCGGCGGAGACTGTCGTCGTCGCGCTCTGGAACCGCGAGGAGGAAGCTCACCATGTTCTTGCGCTCCCGATTCAGGATGGTGTGGTGCCTGCTGGCACCGGCCGTCGCCCTGTCGGCACCCGCGCCCGCCGTCGCGCTGTCGGCGCCCGCACCCGCGCTCGCCGTCGCCCTGTCGGCACCTGCGTCTGCCGTCGCGTTGTCGGTGCCTGCGTCTGCCGTCGCGCTGTCGGCGCCCGTGCCGACCGTTGCGGAGGTTCCGGCCGGGGCGGGGAACGGTCGTCCCATCGGGGCCACGGTGGCCGACCTGGCCGCCCGCGGTTACGAGGAGCGGGAGTTCCTGATGAGCGGCCGCGCCGACACGTACCAGAAGGTCGGCGTCTGGACCAGCGGCGGCCAGTGGGGCGCCCGCGCCACCGGAACCACGCAGAGCTACACCACCCGCCTCCTGGTGGAGCGGCCCGCCGACCCCGCCAGGTTCAACGGCACCGTCGTCATGGAGTGGCTGAACGTCAGCTTCGGCGTGGACAT
The DNA here is from genome assembly GCF_039531895.1 of Nonomuraea monospora. Taxonomy (NCBI): domain Bacteria; kingdom Bacillati; phylum Actinomycetota; class Actinomycetes; order Streptosporangiales; family Streptosporangiaceae; genus Nonomuraea; species Nonomuraea monospora. The sequence goes on along the minus strand of NZ_BAAAQX010000037.1, from coordinate 61,984 downwards.
CGGCGTCGAGTGGTCCCAGTCCTACGAGCACTTCACCCGCGCCGGTTACGCCTACGTCGGCGTCACCACGCAGAAGGTCGGCGCCGACAAGCTGAAGAGCCTCGATCCCGCCCGCTACGGCCAGGTGTCGCTGGCGTCGGACGCGCTGTCGTACTCGATCTTCGCCCAGGCGGCGGAGGCGGTGCGGGCGAACGCGCCCGCGCTCCTCGGGACGGGCGCGCCCGCGAAGGTGCTGGCGGCGGGGCACTCCCAGTCGGCGGGGCGGCTGGCCACGTTCGCCAACGCGATCCAGCCGATCGTGCCCGCCTACGACGGCATCCTGATCCACGGCCGGGGCGCGGGGGCCGCGCCCATCGGTGACGGGCTGATCTCGCTGCCTCTCACGGCGCGGATCCGTACCGACAGCGCCGTGCCCGTCCTGCAGATCGAGTCCGAGACCGACGTCCGGACGTTCTCCGACGCCCGGCAGGCCGACAGCGCGAGGGTGCGCACGTGGGAGGTGGCCGGCACGTCGCACGCGGACGCGTACGGGCTGGCGCAGTACAACGCGCAGAACGCGCGCGACCGCGCGATCAACGACGGCCGGCCCATCTCCTGCGACCAGCCCGTCAACGCCATGACCTGGCGGTACGCCTCCAACGCCGCCTACCACCACCTCGACCGGTGGACCCGCGGCCTCGGCGCGCCGCCCGCCGGGCCGCAGATCAGCCTGCTGCTGGGCAGCGTCCGCCGCGACGGTGACGGCAACGCGCTGGGCGGGGTGCGGCTGCCCGACCTGGACGCGCCGCTGGCCGCGTACGCGCCGACGAACTCCGGGGGCGAGGTGGCGGGGGCTTGCCTGCTGCTGGGGGCCACCACGGGGTTGAGCAGCGCGCGGATCCGTCAGCTCTACCCGACGCAGCAGGACTACGTGGCCGCGTTCACCCGGGCGGCCGACCGGGCGCTCGCGGCGGGGCACCTGCTGCCCGCCGACCACGCCGAGGCGATCGCCCGCGCCCGCACCACCCCGCTCCCCTGACGCCCGAAGCGGGCGGCCCGCCCCGCCGGACCGGTCATCACGCCGGGACCGCCAACCGAGGCCAGGCCGTCACGCACCTGCCGCCCGCCACGCCAGGCCACCGCACGCGAGGCCACCGCACGCGAGGCCACCGCACGCGCCAAGCCTCCGTAGGCGAGGTCACCACACGCGACGCCACCACACGGGAGGCCGCCGTACGCGAGACCGCCGCACGCGAGGCCACCGCAGGCCAGGCCACCGCCACGCCACGCCGTCGCACGCGAGACCGCCGCACGCGAGGCCACCGCAGGCCAGGCCACCGCCACGCCACGCCGTCGCACGCGAGACCGCCGCACGCGAGGCCACCGCAGGCCGGGCCACCAGCCCAGCCTGCCGCCCCCGCCCCGCTCCGCGCCTACCGGCTCAGGTCGGGCGGGCCGGGGCTTGCGTGCGGCGTCCCACGTTCGCGAGCAGCTCGGCGAACCCCCGCCGCGTCGTCCCGGCGAACCCGGCGAACATCCGGTTGGCCGGCGGCACCGCCCATCTCATCCACTCCGCCACGTTGAACACCCGGTGCACGACCAGCGCCCCCTGGGGATGCGGCTCGACGCTCCACTCCCCCCGGTACCACCACCCGCCCTGGATCGAGATGGTGTGACTGGCCACCTCGACGGTGGAGGTGTGCCCGGGCGCGTCCTCGACGGCGAAGCGCCCGGAGCGCGGCCGGTCGCCGGGCAGCAGCTCGGCGGCCAGCGCCGCCCACACCCGGGCGGCGGGCGCCTCGACGATGCCCGCCACCTCGGTGATCAGCTTCTTGTTCATCGTGCCGCCACCCGGGTGTTCTGGAAGGAGGCGAAGCGCCAGCCCTCCGGCGTCCGTACGGCGGTGAAGGTGACGACGGAGGGGCGGTGCCGCCCGTCCACCGCGGTGCCGCCACCGGCGATCACCAGCGCGGCCCCGTCGGCGAGCGGCTTGATCATGGCGTCGCCGACGCCGGACATGGTGGAGCCCTTGAGCGGCCCGTCGAAGAGCCACCGGTGCGAGGACTCGATGGCCGCCCGGCCGCGCAGGTGCGTGCCGTCGAAGGTGATGTAGTCGGCGTCGTCGGTGAAGACGGCCGCGTAGGCGGCGGCGTCGCCGCCGTTCCAGGCCTCGACGAGGCTGTCCAGCAGTTCGGTGAGATCGGACATGACGCAACTCCTCGTGGTCGCGGCGCCTATCCTGAGGTTGCGACTCCAGGCAGGGCAGGCGCCTTGTTCCGGATGTCCGGCCGCCGGGGTGTTGGCGCACCCCGGCGGCCGATCTTTCTGTCACGACTCGCCGAGCACCTGTCCCAGGAGCTCCTGTCTGACGGTGCTCGGCCAGTCGAGCTCGCCCGACTCCAGCCGGGCGATGAGCTGGTGCAGCCAGGTCAGCTCCGCCTCGCTGACCGCACGTTCGTAGTCGACCTCGATCATCAGGACGTCGGGCAGGCCGCTGTCCCGCATGGCCTTGAGATGACCGCTCATCGCGGCCAGCGCCCCCTCGATCGTCGCGGCCCTGGTGCGCAGGGCGCGCAGCGCGTCGGGGACCGGCAGGACGCCGATCAGGGAGACGACGGCGGTGAACGTGCGGCGCTCGGCCCCCGGGTTCTCCAGCAGCGCCCGGATCCTGGTCGCCAGCTCGCGGCGGCCCTCGTCGGTGATCTCGTAGACCGTGCGCTCCGGCCGCCGGCCCTCCCTGCTGGTCTCGACCGGCACGATCAGCTCCTCGCCGGCGAGCCGCTCGACCGCGTGGTAGAGGCTTCTGGGCAGCCCGGTCACGTAGTCCTTGTGCGTGTCGACGATGAAGCGGTGCAGCTCGTACGGGTGGCTGGCGCGTACCGACAGCATGGCCAGCACGGTCAGGCCGACCAGGTCGGGGCGTCGCGCCATGTTTCTCCCTTCAATATTGCAACTTGCACTATACGGCTGCCCGGTCCCGAACGCGAGGGTCCGCTGGAACACCTGGCCAACTCGCGTGCCCGAGATCTAGCCGCGACCGGCGTCGTCGGACGGGAACGGCTGTCTCGGCTTGGGCCCCGGGTCGCGGTGGCGCTTGTCGCGGATGTAGATGACGGCCGGCTTCCCGTCGCCGAGCGGCCGCCGGTCCAGGTCGAACAGCGTCGTGGCGGCGACCAGGTCGCTCAGCTTGGCGTGCCCGTAGCTGCGCGAGTCGAAGTCCGGGCTCTGCTTGATGAGGATGTGTCCGACGGACGCCAGCCCCGCCCAGCCGTCGTCGTCGGAGGACGCCTCGACGGCGTTGCGGAGCAGGTTCACCAGTGTGGTGTCCGCCCTGAGCCGCGCGGCCGGACGCGGCGGCGGCGAGGCGGCATCCGTGAGCGGGGCGCCGGTGGGGGCGTAGGTCAGGTTCTCGATGTAGATGAACTTGTCGCAGGCCACGACGAACGGCTTGGGCGTCTTGCGCTCGCCGAAGCCGTACACCGTCAGGCCCGACTCCCGGATGCGCTGCGCCAGCCGGGTGAAGTCGCTGTCGCTGGAGACGATGCAGAACCCGTCGAAGCGGCCGGAGTACAGCAGGTCCATCGCGTCGATGACGAGGGCCGCGTCGGTGGCGTTCTTGCCGGTGGTGTAGGCGAACTGCTGGATAGGCTGGATGGACAGGGCGAGCAGGTGTTCCTTCCAGCCCTTCAGGCTCGCTCCCGTCCAGTCGCCGTAGGCGCGTTTGACGTGGGCGGTGCCGTACTTGGCGACCTCCGCCAGCAGCCCTGTGACGGCTCCTGGCTGAGCGTTGTCGGCGTCGATGAGCACCGCGAGCTTGGTGGCGATCTCCTCGGCCATGCCGTTTCTCCGGATCGGAAGCTGGGTGGGGTGCCAGGCCAGACCCATGACGATCGTCACGGGTGGAGTCACGATGGCGGACACTTATCTGCGAGAGGGCGCGAATCTAGCGTAATCCCCATGAAGAACACCGTGACCTTCACCGCCGTCAGCAAGAGCTACGGCCGGGTGCGCGCCCTCGACGACGTCACCTTCCACGTCGCGCCTGGCGAGACCGTGGCGCTGCTCGGCCCCAACGGAGCCGGCAAGTCCACCGCCGTGGACCTGATGCTCGGCCTGGCCGTGCCCGACGCGGGCGAGATCACCGTACTCGGGACCGCGCCGCACCGGGCGGTCGCGCGGGGCAGGGTCGGCGCGATGCTGCAGTCGGGCGGGCTGCCCGCCGACAGCACCGTGGCCGAGGTGATCCGGCTGGCGGTCCGCCTGTACGGCAGGCGCCGCACGGTCGCCGAGGTCCTGGAGCTGGCCGACCTCACCGCGCTGGCCGGACGCCGCTGCGACGCCCTCTCCGGCGGGCAGGCCCAGCGGGTGCGCTTCGCCGTCGCCATGGCGGGCCGTCCCGAGCTGCTCTTCCTCGACGAGCCGACGGTCGCGATGGACGTGGAGTCGCGGCGGGCGTTCTGGGCGGCCGTACGCGCGGGCGGCACGGCCACCGTGTTCGCCACCCACTACCTGGACGAGGCCGACGCCTACGCCGATCGCGTCATCGTCCTGGGCGCGGGCGCCGTCGTCGCCACCGGCAGCCCGGCCACGATCAAAGCCATGGCGGGCGGCAGGACGGTCCGCTGCGTGCTCGACTCCCCCGACGCCGCGCGGCTGCTGGCCCTGCCGGGCGTCACGCGGGTCGCCGTCCGCGGCGGCGCCGTCACGCTCACGACGGCCGACGCCGACAGCGCGGTGGCCGCGCTGTACTCCTCGATCGGCGGGGTGCGGAACCTGGAGGTCTCGGGCGCGGGCCTGGAGGACGCCCTGCTCCAGCTCACCTCGTCGCAGCGCTGACCCCTACCCCTGACGACCCTTACGTTCCCCCGAAGGAGTGCGTAATGTTCAGCTTCGTGCGGTTTGAGATCTTCCGGTCCCTCCGGAACGTCCGGTACCTGCTCCTGCTCGTCATCATGCCCGTCGGGCTCTACCTCATCTACGGCAGGACCTCGGACTCCGCGCTCGCGATGGTCGCCATGGCCGTCTACGCCGCGGCGGGCGGCGGGCTGATCGGCTCCGGCGGCGGCGTCGCGGAGGACCGCATGCGCGGCTGGCTGCGGCAGCTCAGGGTCACGCCGCTGGCCGACGCGCACTGGCTGGCCGGCAAGCTCGTCCAGGGCGTGCTGATGATCCTTCCCGGGGTGGCCGGCGTCGGCGTCGCGGCCGTGACCGTCGGCGGCGTGCACCTGAGCGGATGGCAGTGGGCGGCGCTGGCCGGGCTGCTCGTGCTGGGGTCGCTGCCCTTCGCGCTCCTCGGGCTCAGCCTCGCCCTCACCCTCAAGGGCAAGACGGCCCAGATCGGCCTGGTGGTGATCTTCTTCGCGCTGGCGGCGCTGGGCGGGATCATCGGGTCCGGCACCCTGCCGGGCGTGCTGGCGACCGTGCAGCCGTACCTGCCCACCTACAGCCTGGCCCAGGCGGGGTACGCGATCGCCGGTGGACACGTACCGCAGGTCACGGGGCTGGCGGTGCTGGCCGGATGGGCGCTCGCCGCCGCCGCTGCCGCGCTCCTGCTGTGGCGGCGGGAAGCCGGCGCACGGTGAGCACCTGGCGGCGGAAGGCCCGCGCGCGATGAGCACCTGGCGGCGGAAGGGCCCGCGCGCGATGAGCGCCCGCATCTGGCTGAGCCCCCGGCGAGCGCTGCTCGCCGGGGGCTTCGACGTGCGGTCGCTGCTGATGCTCGCCGCCACCGCGTGGGCCCTGGTGTACCACTTCGCCGCCCAGCCGCCGCTCTGGAGCCGCGTGCTGGTGGTGCCCTGGGCCCTCGGCGTCGTCGCGCTGGGCGGCCTGGTCAGGGTACGCCCCAGCCGCAGCCGCTACCTCCTGCTCGTCGCGGCGTGCCTGGGCCTGGAGGCGTGGGCGGGCTGGCACTGGATCGTCGTCTCGACGTGGGCGACCCGGCAGGCGGGCTGGGAGCTGCGTACCAAGGAGATGGCCGCGATCAGCGTGGCGGGCGTCGCGCTGGCCCTGCCGCACGGCGCCGACCCTGGCGCGGCCGTCGTGCTCGGCGTGTTCGTGCTGCTGCCCGGCGTCTTCGCCCGCCAGAGCAGGCGCACCGCCGACCTCATCGACGAGCTGCGGGAGACGCGGCGGGAGCTGGCCAGGCTGGCGGTGGTGGAGGAGCGCAACCGCATCGCCAGGGACCTGCACGACCTGGTGGGGCACAGCCTGTCGGTGGTGGCCGTGAAGACCGAGCTGGCCAGGCGGCTCGTCCCGGTGGACGCCGGGCGGGCGGACGCCGAGCTGGCCGACGTCGACACCGTGGTCCGCCGCGCGCTGGCGGAGGTGCGGCAGGCGGTGACGAACTACCGGCAGCCCGCGCTGGCCGCCGAGGTGGCGGGGGCGGTTTCGGCCGCGCGGTCGGCGGGGATCGCGTGCACCGTCGCCATGCCGGAGAGCTGGGATCTGCCGGTGCCGGTGGAGGGGCTGCTGGCGTGGACCGTACGCGAAGGCGTCACGAACGTGCTGCGGCACAGCGGCGCGCGCACCTGCTCGATCACCCTCGCGCTGGAGCCGCGCCGCGCCGCCGTCGAGATCTGCGACGACGGCCCGGACCCGGCACACCCAGCCGCACGTCCCGACGATCAGGGCGCATCACCCACCTCCCGTCCCGGCGATCAGGCCGCAGCACCCACCTCACGCCCCGCCGACCAGGCCGCAGCACCCACCTCACGCCCCGCCGACCAGGCCGCAGCACCCACCTCACGCCCCGGCGAACCGGCGAGCGCGCCCCCGTCGGGCAACGGTCTCACCGGCCTGTCGGAGCGCGCGTCCGCCCTGCGCGGCGAGATCAGCGTCGGCAGACGCCCGGAAGGCGGCTTCCGGCTGAGCGTGGCCGTTCCCCTGGACCCGCCCTGACCTACGGGAGACACCATGACGATCACCGTGCTGCTGGCCGAGGACCAGACGATGTTCCGCGGCGCGATGGCGACCCTGCTGGGCCTGGAGCCCGACATCGAGGTGGTGGCCGACGTGGGCCGCGGCGACGAGGTGGTGAGCGCCTGCGAGGCCTTCCGTCCCGACCTGGCGCTGCTGGACATCGAGATGCCGGGCATCGACGGGCTGGAGGCGGCGCGCCGGCTGGCCAAGGCGGTGCCCGGCACCAAGGTGGTCATCGTCACCACGTTCGGCCGCACCGGGTACCTGCACGCCGCCATGGCCGCGGGCGCCGCCGGGTTCCTGCTGAAGGACGCGCCCGTGACCGAGCTGGCCGACGCCATCCGCAAGGTCGCGGCCGGACAGCGGGTGATCGACCCGTCGCTGGCGATCGCCGCGCTGAGCGAGGGCGCCTCCCCGCTCACGCCCCGGGAGACGGAGGTCCTGGCCGCCGCCCGGGGGCACGGCACGATCGCGGACATCGCCCGCCGGCTCTACCTGTCGCCCGGCACCGTCCGCAACCACCTGTCGGCCGCGATCCAGAAGCTGGGCGCCCGGACCAGGACGGAGGCGGTGGAGATCGCCGAAGGAAAGGGCTGGCTGGTCCGATGATCCGGCGGGTCAGCCGTTGCTGAAGGCGGCGGCGTGGTCGGCCACCCATTCGGCGTACGTGCGCGCGGGCCGTCCCAGCGCCTTGTCCACCTCGTCCGTCACCACCTGCCGCCCCTGCCCGAGGTAGTGCGCGTACCGGGCCATCAGCGCGCGCGCCCACGGCTCGGGCAGCCCGTTGGCCACCAGGTGGGCGGCGACGGCCTGGGCCGGGACCTCCTCGAACCGCAGCGGCCTGCCCAGCTCCGCCGCGATCACGCCCACCATCTCCTCGTGCGACAACGACCGCGGCCCCGTCAGCTCCAGCCTGCGTCCGTCCAGCTCGTCGGTGAGCAGCGCGCGGGCGGCGACGTCGGCCAGATCGCGCTCGTCGAGCACCGGCTCGCGGAAAGCGGCGTAGGCGTAGCGGACGACGTCGCCGGCGCGGAGCTGGCCGCCCCACGCCTGCGCGGAGTTGCCGGCGAAGCTGCTCGCCCGCAGGCTGGTCCAGGTCAGGCCGCTGGCCATGGCGTCCTGTTCCGCCTCCTTGTTCCTGTCGCCGCGCCAGCGGGAGGGCTGCAGTTCGTACGGGTCGTCGACGTTGATCGCCGACAGCGCCACCACCTTGCGCACGCCTCGTCCGGCGGCCACGGCCAGCAGCCGCCGCGCGGAGTCGCCGAACGCGCGAGGGTGCAGGAAGACGGTGTCCGCGCCGTCGAAGCACCCGGCCGTGGTCTCGGGCTTGGACGGGTCGCCGTGGACGAGCTCCACCTCCCCGGGCAGCCCGGCCTGTTCCGGGGAGCGGGTCACGGCGCGCACGCGGGCTCCGGCGACGACGAGCCGCTCGACGACGAGCCGTCCGAAGGCGCCGGTGGCGCCGGTCATGACGATCATCAGTTTCTCGCTTTCCGGTGGCAGTGGGGTGTCAGGGCAGGAAGTGGTGGGCGTGCTCGGCGGCCCACTCGGCGAACGTGCGCGGCGGCCGGCCGGTGATCCGCTCGACCTCGCCGGTCAGCGTCGTGGCGAGCTCGTTCGGCGTGCCGTACATCCGCAGCAGCATCTCCACCAGGTCGGCGTCGCCGACGCCGTCCACCTCGGAGAACGCGCGGAACAGCGACAGCGGCGGCCTGCGCCCCTCGGCGGCCCACTCGCGGCGCACCTGGTCGGGAGTCAGCTCCTCGAAGCGCAGGTGGCGGCCGGTCGCCTCGGCGATGATCGCGACCATCCCGCGCGCGGTGAGCACTTCGGGGCCGGTGAGGAGGTAGGACTGTCCGCCGTGGCCGCCGTCCCCGGTCAGCACCGTCGCGGCGACGGCGCCGATGTCGTACTCGTCGATGGGCGGGCTCTCGCGGTCGCCGTGCGGCTCGCGCACCCGGCCGGTGGTGCGCAGCGGCTCGCCCCAGTCGGTGAGGAAGTTGGCCATGAACTGCAGCGGCCGCAGGAACGTCCACTCCATCCCGCCGGCCCGTACGGCGGGTTCCAGCGTGCCCTCCTGCCAGCCGCCCAGCACCGTGACCTTGCGGACGCCGGCGCGTTCGGCCAGTTTCACCAGGTGCGGCCCGTTGGCCAGCGGCCGGTAGTCGCCGCCGAAGTTGATCAGGTGGGCGGCGGTGACGCCGTCGAAAGCGGCTTCCAGCCCGTCGGAGTCGGTGAGGTCGCCGCGGACCACCTCGACGCCCGCCGGCAGGGCGGCGCGGGCGGGGTCGCGGGTGAGGGCGCGCACCCGCTGCCCGCGGTCGAGCAGGTTCCTGACGACCTGCCGTCCGACGGTGCCGGTCGCCCCGGTGACGAGAACGGTCATGTTGTGCCTCCCTTGGTCATGCCTCCTGAGAGGAACGGCGTGAGGGGGAACGTGACGCGGCGCCGCCGGATGTGGCGGAGGTCTCACCCGGGCAGTTGTAATCCTTTCGTGACCTCAAAGAGGTGATAGATCGCCGTTTGCGGGGCATTCTCGATCTCGAAGTCCAGCAGAGGGCTTCGTCTCACGCGAATCACCGGAGCGTGCCTCTGCCTGGGCTTTTTCTGTCTTGGGCAGGGCCGCTGGCACATTTTCTTGGAGCAGCAACATGCCTGTCCTGAACATCGCATTCGAGCAGCTCACCGCCGAAGAGCTGCTGGCCGAGCTGGCCGACCCTCAGGTCTCGGAGATGCATGCCGTCCGCGTTCGCGAGCGTCTGGTGGAGATGCACGAAGGACTGGTCAACGAGGTCACCCGCCGTTACCGGTTCCGAGGCGAGCCCATGGAGGATCTGCGCCAGGCCGCGTACGTCGGGCTGATGAAGGCCGTCAACGGCTTCGACCCCGAGCTCGGGCACGAGTTCAGGGGCTACGCCATGATCACCATGATGGGCGAGGTCAAGCGGCACTTCCGCGACCGCACCTGGGCGATCCGGGTGCCGCGCGTCTACCAGGAACGCCGTATCGAGCTCAACAAGGCCACCGCCGAGCTCACCCAGAAACTGGGCCACTCCCCCACCGTGGCCGAACTGGCCGAGAAGATGGGCATCTCCGAGGAGGACGTCCTGCTCGCCCTGGAGGCCTCCACCGCGTACAGCACGCTGTCGCTGGACGCCCCCGTCAGCAGCGGCGACGACGACGCCGCCGAGCTGAGCGACTTCGTGGCCGACCAGGACGCCTCGCTCGACACGCTGGTCGACAGGCACGCGGTCAAGCCCCTCATCGACGCCCTCCCCTCTCGGGAGAAGAACATCCTGCTCATGCGGTTCTACGGGAACATGACGCAGTCGGAGATCGCCCAGGAGTTCGGCATCTCGCAGATGCACGTCTCCCGCATCCTGCGCTCGGTCCTCACCAAGCTGCGCACGGCCCTGAGCGAGTAGCCGGCCGCGCCGTAGGATCCCCTGAGTGATCGTCACCGCCGCCGAAGACATCGAACGTCTCCTGACCGGCCACAGGCACTTCGAGGAGTGCCTGCTGGCCGACGTCAGGTGGCGGCACTACGGCACCACCGTCGAGCTGGTCTTCAACTCCATCTGGGACGGTGACCGGATCCGGCCGGACATCCTGGCGCGGCCCCGGCTGGTGACGGTGCGGCTCCACCTGGTGCAGGAGTTCAGGCTGGCCAACGCCATCAACGAGGCCGTCGCCCGCGACCCGGAGTCGCTCGACTGGGGGTTCTCGGAGGTGGCGATGGTCAGCCTGGCCGAGGAAGGTCCCGATCACCACCGTCTCGCCGTCCTCTGGGAAGGGGACAGGAGGATCGACGTGGTCTTCCGCGGCCTCGACATCAGCACCTGATCCGAGGGGAATGTCCGGCTCTGGCACACTTTGGCGGGTGAAGCGGCTACTCCTCATCGGCATCGGTGCCGGCGACCCCGACCATCTCACCCTGCAGGCGGTCAAGGCGATCGCCGCCGCGGACGTGTTCTTCATCGTGGACAAGGGCGAGGTCAAGCACGACCTCGTCCAGCTCCGGCTGGACATGATCGCCGAGCACGGGCGGCAGCCGTACCGGATCGCCGAGGCGCGCGACCCGGAGCGGGACCGCGACGCCGCCGCCTACACCGCCGCCGTGGACGACTGGCGCTCGCGGCGCGGGCGCGCCGTCGAGGCGCTGATCCGCGACGAGCTGGCCGACGGCGAGACGGGCGCGTTCCTGGTGTGGGGCGACCCCGGCGTGTACGACAGCACGCTGGCCATCGTCGAGGAGATCCTCCAGCGCGGGGACGTGACCTTCGACTACGCGGTCATCCCCGGCATCAGCAGCGTGTCCGCGCTGACGGCCGCCTGCCGCACCAGCCTGACCCAGGTCGGGCGGCCGGTGCACCTGACGACGGGGCGGCGGCTGGCCGAGGGCGGCCCGACGGCCGACGACGTGGTGGTGATGCTGGACGCGCACTGCTCGTTCGCTGGCCTGGACGACTACGCCATCCACTGGGGCGCCTACGTGGGCACGGCCGACGAGATCCTCGTGTCGGGGCCGGTGGCGGAGGTGGGCGAGCGCATCCGGCGGGTGCGGGCCGAGGCGCGGGCCCGCAAGGGGTGGATCATGGACACGTACCTGCTGCGGCGGCTGCCCCCTCGTCCAGAAGCTCGTCCAGCAGAAGACTGACCAGCTCGCCGCGCCGCTCGGTGTCGTCGGCGGTGGCGAGCAGCACGATGCTCCAGCCCGCGTCAGGCAGGCGGGCGTGCAGGGCGCGCAGGCCCGGCCAGCCGCCGCCGTGCCGGTGCACGCGGTGGCCGGCGTGCGTGCGGAGGCCGACGCCCCACGCGTAGCCGGTACGGGTGCCGTCTGCCAGGCGGCCGGGGGTGTGCAGGAGCTCCGAGACGCCGAGTTCGTCGGCGTTCACCGCCTGGCCCCAGCGCAGCAGGTCGGCGGCGGTGCTCCACACGCCACCGTCGCCGAGCGACAGCGGCGCCGGGTGCCGGGGGCTCAGCGGCGCCGCGCCGGGCGGGGCGGCGGCGGGGCCGGGCCAGAAGCGGGTGCCGGGCATGGACAGCGGGGCGAACAGCCGGTCCTGGGCCAGCTCGGGCAGCGGCCGGCCCGCCGCCCGTTCGGCCGCCGCGGCGAGGCAGACATAACCGGCGTTGGAGTAGGCGTAGGCGGTGCCGGGAACGCCGGGCAGGGCGGCGAAGCCGGTGAGGGCGCGAAGGACGCCCTGGCTGGTGCGGTCGCCGGTGAGCGCGGCGTCGACGAGGGAGTCGGCGGGCAGGGCGGCGAGGTGGTGCAGCAGGTGCCGCAGGCTGACGCCGTCGGCCCACGCGGGCAACTCGGGCAGGTGCTCGCGGAGCGGGCCGTCCACATCGAGGACGCCCTCCTGAGCGAGCAGCGCGACCAGCGCGGCGGTCATCTGCTTGGACAGCGAGGCCGCGTAGACGGGCGTCGCGGGCGTGAGCCCTTGCGCGTGGAAGACCGGCGGCTCGCGGTCGCGCTGAACGCCGACGACGAGCGGCTCTTCACCGCCGTACCCGGCCCGCCGCGCCAGCCGCTCCACGGTCAGCCCCTGCCCTGGGACGCGCGCAGCGCCGCGAGCCGGGCCTGCCATTTGTCCACCAGAACTGGGATCTCCTCCCGCATGAGCTGCAGGAACTCCCACGTCTCGGCCAGCCGCGCCGCCGCCGGGCTGTCTTCGCCGACCGCCTCCATGCCCTCGCTCAGGGTGCGCTCCCACTGCGTGAACAGCGCGTCCTGCTGGAGGATCGCCTGCGACCACTGGTCCTCGGTGACCCGGTAGTGGTCGCGGCGCGCGCCCGGGTCACGTTCGCGCGTGACCAGCGCCACCTGCGTCAGATACCGTACGGCGCCCGACACGGCGGCCGGGCTCACCTGCAGGAACTCCGCCAGCTCGGCCGCCGCGCCCCGGCCCTCCTCGGCGACCAGGAGGGCGGCGTAGATGCGGGCGGGCATCCGCGGGATGCCGGTGGCCACCAGGTCGAGGGCGAGGCGCTCCACGAAGCGGCGCACCGCCTCCTCGTCGCGCCCGTGGTCGATCTTCCTCTGCACCCGGCACATCCTACAAGGTTTCAGAACTTTCACGAATTTGTGAAAAAAGTGTAGTCTCTCGGGCATGGAACGCGTCGCACTCACCACCGTTCAGGGGACGATGCTCGCCACCCTGTACGCCCGGGCCCTCGACAGCCGGGCCCCCTACTCCATCCTCGGCGACCACATCGCCGACGAGGTGGTCCGCCGCGTCGAGCACGACTGGTCCAAGACCGGCACCGGGGCCCCATGGGACGCGGTGACCCTCGCCCTGCGCGGGCGGGAGCTGGACCGGTGGACCACCGGGTTCCTGCACGCCCACCCCGGCGAGGTCACCGTCCTGCACCTCGCCTGCGGCCTGGACACCCGCGTGCACCGGCTCGCGCCTCCCCCCTCGGTGCGGTGGGTGGACGTCGACTACCCCGACGTCATCGACCTGCGGCGGCGGCTGCTGCCGGAGCCCGGCGGCGACTACCGGATGGTCGGCTCGTCGGTGACCGACGAGGGGTGGCTGGAGGAGGTGCCCGGCGACCGGCCCGTCGTGGTCGTGGCCGAGGGGCTGACGATGTACCTGCACGAGGAGGAGGTGCGGCGGCTGATCCAGCGGATCTGCGGGCACTTCCCGAGCGGGGAGCTGCTGTTCGACTGCTTCAGCAAGCGACTGGTGCGGATGGCGCGGAAGATGAGCTGGCTGGGGCTGGGCTTCGTGTCCCGGGCCGTGCTGGAGAGCTGGCACTGGGGGGTCGACGATCCGCGGGAGCTTGAGGGGTGGTGCGACGGGCTGGAGTTCGCGGACGAGCTGTACGTGGTGGACGTGCCCGACCTGGACAGGCTGCCCGCGGTGGCGCGGATCGGGATGCGGGTGGGGGCGCGGCTGCCGGGCGGGCGGGATTCGGGACGGCTGCTGCGGTTCCGGTTCTGAGCCCTTTCGTGCATCCGGATCCGGTTCGCTAAGGTGAGGCGTTCGAATCCGATCTTGCCCCCCGGGAAGTGAAGTGCCCCGCCATCACCGATTAGGCGTGCCCGCCCTGCTCGTCACGGCCCTGTACGTCGCCGCCCTCCTGATCACCGCCGCACTCGCCCTGACCACCGGCGACCTCGTCCCGCTGTGGCGGCTGACGGTGTTCGCGCCGATGGAGGAGGCCGTCGAGACGACGCCGCAGAACGTGGCCACCATGCTGCTGATCGGCGCGCCCTGGGCCTGCGCGCTGTGGCTGTGCCTGCGCGGCCCGCGCACGGGCACGCCGCCTGAACTGACCGCGCAGGAGCAGCGGCTGCGCGTGGCGCTGTACGCCGCCGCGGCGTCCTGGCTGCTCTACCCGATCGCGCCCGGCTGGCCCTGGTGGGCGATGGTGCTGGACTCGCTGCTGATGCTGGCGGTGGCGCTGCTGTTCGCTCCGGTGCTGGGCGACGGCCTGGAGTACGCGGGCGTGGCGCGGATCGCCGGCGTGCTCGCGTACGGCGGCGGCACCGTCATCGCGGTGACCGACGAGCTCGGCGTGGACCTCGGCCTGTTCACCCTGGCCTGCGGCCTGAGCCAGCTCATCTGGATGGTGCTGGTGCTGCGGGCGCAGCGGTGGGACGGCCGCTGGCCGTTCGTCACGTACCTGTACGGGATCACGTCCCTGGTGCTGCCGATGCTCGTGCTGGCGGTGGGCTGGATGCTGGTGGACGCCGGCAGCCTCTACTACAGCCTCGCGGCGGCGGCCGGGGTGCTGATGGCGACCTGGCTGGCCCAGTCTGCGCACGACCTCGCCGACCCGCGCAACCGGCCGGTCACGCCCGTGCCGCTCCCCACGGAGCCCGCCGGGCCCACGACCCCGTGAGGGGTCACGCGCACCTGCGGTCGGCGCCCAGGAACGTGCCGGTGCGCCGCGCGCTCCCGTAACCGGCGGCGAACGCGCCGTCCTCGAAGACCGGCTCGCCCGCCACGCACACCGCCCTGACGGCGGCGTCGCTGCGGTTCACCATCCGCCGCACGCCGCCGAAGTCCGGCATGGGCGCCTCGTGGTAGCCGGACAGCCGGTCGTCGAGCCCCGCCGGGTCCACCACGACCAGGTCGGCCCGGTCGCCGGTGCGCAGGGTGCCCGCCCGCAGCCCGAACCAGTCGGCCAGCTCGCCGGTCAGCCGGTGCACCGCCTCCTCCACCGTCATGAACGGCCGGCCCGCCGCCTGCGCGGACACGACGCGTTGCAGCAGCCGCAGCGGCACGTTGTAGTGCGCCATGTTGCGCAGGTGCGCGCCCGTCTCGGCGAACCCTGGGTGCACCGCCGGATGGGGGGCGAGCCGGTCCAGGACGTGCGGCCGGTGGTTGGCGATCGTGGTACGCCAGCGCAGCCGCGACCCGTGCGCCACCACGAGGTCGAGGAACGTCTCGGCCGGGTGCCGCCCGCGCTCGCCCGCCACCTCGCCGAACGACCGGCCCACCACCGCCTCGTCGGGGCAGGCGACGACGACGGCGTCGTACAGGTGACGGAAGCGGCTGTCGTAGTCGCGGCGGAACCACCGCCGGTAGGCCCGCCGCGACAGCAGCCGCGCCCGCTCCGCCTCCTGCCGCAGGTGCAGCGCGGCGGCGGTGGCGCCGAAGTCCTCGAAGATGGCCAGGTCGATGCCGTCGGCGTACAGCTCGTACGGCACCGGCAGGTGCTGCCAGCGCACCTCGGCCCCCAGCAGCCGGTTGGCCGGCGCGGTCGCGCGCGTCAGCACGGCGGGCAGCACGGTCGGCAGCAGCGGCGCGGCCCTCGGGTCGAGCGCCGCCAGCAGCGACGTCTTCAGCCGGGGCCGCACCCCCAGCCCCGCGCTGGCCAGCAGGAACAGCAGGCTGCTCCACGGCCTGGCGGTGTCGGGCGCGCTCTGCAGCACCCGGCCGCGCGCCCGCAGCACCCGGTGCAGCGCGCGGTACTCGCGCCAGCCCGCGAACGTGGACGGCGGCCGGGCCGACCGGAACCGTTCGCCGTCGAGGCGGCAGTGCGTGCTGCTCACCGTGGACAGCCCGAGGAACCCGGCGTCCAGGGCGCGGTCCAGCAGCGCCGCCATCCGGTCGAGGTCCTCGCCCGTGGCCGGGTCGGCGCCGACCGCGCGGCCCAGCCCCATGACGTAGGCCCGCAGGTCGGAGTGGCCGAGGAAGGCGGCCACGTTCGGGCCCAGCGGGCGGGCCAGCAGCGCCCGCACGTACTCGTCGGCGCCCGACCAGCGGCGGTGCCGCTTCAGCGCGTCGAGTACGGCGGCGTGCGGCAGCGCCTCGACCCGGCTGAACAGGTCCGCCGCGTCGTCGGCCGCGCAGTAGACGGCCGACAGCGAGCAGTTGCCGAGCACGACGGTGGTGACGCCGTGCCGCACGGACTCGGGCAGCCCGGGAGACAGCAGCACCTCGATGTCGTAGTGGGTGTGCACGTCCAGGAAGCCCGGCAGCACCCAGCAGCCGCCCGCGTCGAGGACCTTCGGGCAGCCCGCCCGCGGCAGCGGCTCGGCCGACACGGCCGCCACCCGCCCGGCCCTTACCCCCAGGTCGCGGACCGCGGACGGGCTCCCCGTGCCGTCGAACCAGCGGCCCCCCTTGATGATCAAGTCGAACATCGCGTCCTTCGGCTGTCGCGTACGGTGAGCGATCGTTCGAACACCCTACGACATGGAACGGCGGGCGGACCGCGTCCACAGCACGCGTGTCCGGCCGCCACCGCGCTAATCCACCTCCACGACCGCCTGCGCGAACTGCGCCGAGTACAGCCGGGCGTAGGCGCCGCCCGCCGCCAGCAGCGACTCGTGCGTCCCCTGCTCGACGATCCGCCCGTCCTCCATCACCAGGATCAGGCTGGCGTCGCGGATCGTGGACAGCCGGTGCGCGATCACGAAGCTCGTCCGGCCCTCCCGCAGCGAGCTCATCGCCCGCTGGATGAGCACCTCCGTCCGGGTGTCGACCGAGCTGGTCGCCTCGTCCAGGATGAGGATGGCCGGCTCCGACAGGAACGCCCGCGCGATCGTGATGAGCTGCTTCTCCCCCGCGCTGACCGCCGCGCCCTCCTCGTCGATCATCGTGTCGTAGCCGTCGGGCAGCGTGTGCGCGATGCGGTCCACGTGGGCGGCCTCGGCGGCGGCCTCGATCCGCTCGCGCGTGGCGCCCTCCGCGCCGTAGCCGATGTTCTCCGCGATGGTGCCGCCGAACAGCCAGGTGTCCTGCAGCACCATGCCGATGTTCGCGCGCAGCTCCTCGCGCGGCATCGTGGCGATGTCGACGCCGTCGAGCGTGATGCGGCCGCCCGTCACCTCGTAGAAGCGCATGACGAGGTTGACCAGCGTCGTCTTGCCCGCGCCCGTCGGGCCGACGATGGCGACCGTCTGGCCCGGCTCCACGGTCAGCGACAGGTTCTCGATCAGCGGCCGGTCCTCGGCGTACCTGAAGGACACGTTCTCGAACGCCACCCGCCCCCTGACCCGCTCCGGCCCCGCGCGCCCGGCCGGCTCGGCGGACTGCTCGGGCGCCTCCAGCAGCTCGAAGACCCGCTCGGCCGAGGCGACGCCCGACTGCACGAGGCTCGCCATGCCGGCCACCTGGGTCAGCGGCTGGCTGAACTGCCGCGAGTACTGCACGAACGCCTGCACGTCGCCCAGCGAGATCGAGCCCGACGCCACCTTCAGCCCGCCCACCACGGCGACCAGCACGTAGTTGAGGTTGCCGATGAACATCATGGCCGGCTGGATGACGCCGGAGATGAACTGGGCGCGGAAGCTGGAGGCGAACAGAGCCTGATTGTGCTCCTCGAAGGTCTCGGCGGCCTCCTTCTGCCTGCCGAACACCTTGACCAGCGTGTGCCCGCCGTACATCTCCTCGATGTGCCCGTTCAGCTTGCCCGTCGAGGACCACTGCTTGATGAACTGCGGCTGCGCCCGCTTGCCGATGACCGCGGTCACGTACACCGAGACCGGCACCGTCACCAGCGCGATCAGCGCCAGCACCGGCGAGATCCAGAACATCACCACCAGCACCGCCACCACCGTCAGCACCGACGAGATGAGCTGGCTCATCGTCTGCTGCAACGTCTGCGCGATGTTGTCGGTGTCGTTCGTGGCGCGGCTGAGGATCTCGCCGCGCGGCTGGCCGTCGAAGTAGCTCAGCGGCAGCCGGGCCAGCTTGCCCTCGATCCGCTCGCGCAGCCGCGCCGCCGCCCGCTGCACCACCACGGTCGTCAGCCGGAACTGCACGATCCCCAGCAACGCCGCCACCACGTACAGCGCCAGCACCCAGCCCAGCACGTGCGCCAGGGCCGTGAAGTCGATGCCGCGGCCCGGCACGACGTTCATCGAGGCGACCATGTCGGCGAACGTGTCCTGCCCGCCGGCCCGCAGCCCCGCCACGGCCTGCTCCTTGGTGGCCCCCGCCGGGAGCCGCTCCCCGATGATGCCGGTGAAGATGAGGTCCGTGGCCTGACCGAGGATCTTGGGCCCGGTCACGGTCAGCGCCACGCTGGCCGCGCCGAGCACCAGGACGACGATCAGCAGCGCCCGCTCAGGGCGCAGCAGCAGCGCCAGCTTGCGCAGCGTGCCGCCGAAGTCGAGCGCCTTCTCGGCCGGTCCGCCCATCATCCGGCCCGGGCCGAACCCGGGCTGCGGGCGCCGCGCCGGCGCCTGAGTCGTCACGCTGCCGCCTCCTGTTCCGTGAGCTGCGACAGCACGATCTCCCTGTACGTCGGGCAGCCGTCCATCAGCTCGGCATGGGTGCCACTGCCGACCACGCGCCCGTCCTCCAGGACGATGATGCGGTCGGCGTCGCGGATCGTGCTCACCCGCTGGGCCACGATCACGATCGTCGCGTCGGCGATCTCCTCGGCCAGCGCGGCCCGCAGCCGCGCGTCGGTGGCGTAGTCGAGCGCCGAGAACGAGTCGTCGAACAGATAGATCTCCGGCCGGTGCACCAGCGTCCGCGCGATCGCCAGGCGCTGCCGCTGCCCGCCCGACACGTTCGTGCCGCCCTGCGAGATCGGCTCGTCCAGCCCGCCCGGCATCGCCTCCACGAACGCGCGGGCCTGCGCCACCTCCAGCGCCCGCCACAGCTCCTCGTCGGTCGCGTCCGGCTTGCCGTAGCGCAGGTTGGAGGCGACCGTGCCGGTGAACAGGTACGGCGACTGCGGCACCAGGCCGACCGCCCCGGCCAGCTCCGCCTGGTCGAGGTCGCGCACGTTGACGCCGTCCACCAGCACCTCGCCCGCGGTCGCGTCGAACAGCCGCGGGATCAGGTTGAGCAGCGTCGTCTTGCCGCTGCCCGTACTGCCGATGATCGCCGTCGTGCGGCCGGGCCGCGCCGCGAAGCTCACCTCGCACAGCACCGGCTCCTCCGCGCCCGGATAGCGGAAGTCCACCGACCGCAGCTCCAGCTCACCGGTGTGACGCTCCCGCGTCACGGGGGCCGCCGGCGGGTGCACGGTCGGCTCGGTCGCCAGCACCTCCTCGACCCGCTCGGCGCACACCTCGGCGCGCGGGATCATCATGAACATGAACATCGCCATCATCACCGACATGAGGATCTGCATCAGATAGGAGATGACGGCCGTCAGCGCGCCCACCTCCATCGCCCCGTCGGCGATGCGGTGGCCGCCGAACCACACCACGGCGACGCTGGAGACGTTCACCACCAGCATGACCGTGGGGAACATCAGCGCCATCAGCCGCCCGACCCGCAACGACACCTCGGTCAGGCGGTCGTTGTCACCGGCGAAGCGGTCGCGCTCGTACTGGTCGCGGACGAAGGCCCTGATCACCCGGATGCCGGTGATCTGCTCGCGCAGCACCTGGTTGATCCGGTCGATGCGCTCCTGCATCGTACGGAAGAGCGGGCGCATCCGCACCACGATGACCGCCACGATGACGATCATCACCGGCAGCGCGACGAGCAGCAGCGACGACAGCGTCACGTCCTGCCGCAACGCCAGCACGATCCCGCCGACGCACATGATCGGCGCCGCCACCATCATGGTGAACGCCATCAGCACCAGCAACTGGATCTGCTGCACGTCGTTGGTCGTCCGGGTGATCAGCGACGGCGCGCCGAACCCGCCGACCTCCTGCGCCGAGAAGTGCTGCACCCGGTGGAAGATCGCGCCCCGCAGGTCGCGGCCCAGGGCCATCGAGGTCCTGGCGCCGTAGTAGACCGCCACGGTCGCGCAGATGATCTGGACGAGCGTCACACCGAGCATCACCAGCCCGATGCGCATGATGTAACCGGTGTCGCCCTTGACGACACCGTCGTCGATGATGTCGGCGTTCAGAGTGGGAAGATAGAGGGTGGCCAGCGTCTGCACGAACTGGAAGAGCACGACGAGCGCGATCTCTCTCCGGTACGGCCTGAGCTGGACCCGCAACAGACGGAACAGCATCAACAGGGACTTTCTCGGTCGGGGGTATGAGAGGGCCTGACGAGCAACCCGTCGAGCAGCACGGAGACGATCTCCTCGTCCGCCATCTCCGCGAGGTCGCCGCCCGCGTCGATGCCGGGATGCACCGACGCCACGATCAGCATGAGCAACATCTGCGCCACCGCCTCGGGCGAGCGCCGCAACCGGTCACGATCGGGCTCCATCAGGGCGGCCAGCGCCACCTGAACCCGGCGACGGCCGTCGAGCATGTGCTGCCGGAACTCGGCGTCCTCGAGCATCAGCTCACGGGGGAAGGCGATCAGGTTCGCGTTGGCCCTCATCCCCGCACGTAACGTCGCGACCGCCGCGCACAACCGCTCACGCAGCCCGGGCCGCCCGCCGATGGCCGCGAGCGCGTCCGCGGCCTGCCGCCGGTCGAACGCGCTCATCAGCGCCGCCCGCAGCAGCGTCGCCTTGTCCGGGAAGACACCGAAGATCGTGCCCTCGGCGACGCCCGCGGCCTCGGCGATCTGACGGGTGCTCACCGCCGCTCCGTGCTCCCGCAACAGCGGGACGGTGGCGGCGATCAGCGCGGCCCGGCGGTCTTCCGGTGCCATGGCCGGCACCCTCCGCCTCTTGTTCATGCCGCGAAGCGTAATGAGCGAGTACTCACTCATTCAAGTGGTTTTATGGTGAGGACAGCAGACAGGAATGCGACCCTTTGGGCACGCACAGTAGTCATATGCGATGCGAACTCGATGCCGAGCAGCCACCGACGATCGCCTTGCGCCGCGCCGCCCCGCACCCACCCGGCGGGGACGACACGTGCTGGCTGCCCATGCCAGGCGTGATCCTCGCCAGAGCCGGTGAGCAGCTCGAACGGGTTCGCTCGGCCTGGCGCGCCTGCCGTTACGAACGCTTCCTGCCCGAGGCCACCCGCGCCCTCCTGCACCGCCACGCCGACGCCCTCACCCGCCTCCTCCCCACCGCCACCACCGTTCCGTTCACCATGGACGACCTTCTGGACGCCGGGCTCCTCCCCCGTCACCGGCGGTTTGCCGCACTACTCCTTCGCGTGCTGCGGGAGCACGGGCTGGCCACCTGCCCTGCGCCGGACGAGCGGTGGCTGCTCGCCGTTCCTGACGAGCCCGACGCGCTCACCCGTGAGCTTCTGCTGCGGCATCCGGCGTTCGCGGGCGAGGTGGCGGTGGCGGCTCGCATGGGGCGCCACCTCGCCGCCTTGCTGCGGGGCGAGCACGACCCCGCGGAACTACTCCGCCAGCCCTCGCACGGCGTCGCGCCCGCATCGCGCTTCACCGAACGGCTGGCGCGGGCCCTCCTCGGCCAGATCGTCGCCGCCTGGCCGGGCGACCGTCCCCTGCGCGTACTGGAGATCGGCGGCGGCACCGGAGCCACCACCGCCGCCCTCCTCCCCCTCCTGCCGCCCCGGCTCACCCGCTACACCTTCACCGACCCGGACCCGCTCGCCCTCACCGCCGCCCGCCACCGCTTCTCCGGCGCCGGCTTCCTCGACTACCAGCGGCTCGACCTCGGCACCGACCCCACGCCCCAGGGCCTGACCACCGGCGCCTGCGACGTCGTCATCGCCGCCGACACCCTGCACACCGCCCGCGACCTGCCCGCCGCACTCGACCGCGTCCGCAGCCTGCTCGCACCCGGCGGGCACCTCCTCGCCGTCGAGACCCACCACCCGGCCCTGCTCCTGGGCAGCCCCGAGGCCCTCTCGCGCGCCTGGCCCGCCGAGGACGATCCGCTGCGGGCGCGCACGTCGCTGCTGCGGCGCGAGCAGTGGGCGCCGCTGCTGCGGGAGTGCGGGTTCACGCACGTCGTGCAGTCCGGCGACGACGCCCTGCCCACTCGGGACGCCTTCTCCGTGCTGCTCGCCGCCC
Organism: Nonomuraea monospora; assembly: GCF_039531895.1. NCBI lineage: Bacteria > Bacillati > Actinomycetota > Actinomycetes > Streptosporangiales > Streptosporangiaceae > Nonomuraea > Nonomuraea monospora. The sequence goes on along the minus strand of NZ_BAAAQX010000037.1, from coordinate 39,803 downwards.
GGCCCCGCGCCCGTACGCCATCGCGTGGACTCCCGGCCGCCGCGCCCGAGACCCGGTGGATCATCGTGGCGGAAGGCGAGGACGGGCTGCCGCTGGCCGGAGCGGTCGCGGAGCTCCTGGTCGCGCGCGTTTCAGGCACCTCTGCGAGCAAGGGGGCCGTCGCCGTGCTCGCCGCTCAGGAGCCGGGCCACTGGCGAGAGCTCATGTCCAGCCACCCCTCCGACAAGAGAGTGGCCGTCACCTTCGTCCCATCGTCCGAACACCGCCTCGGCGCCGAACCATCCCCCACCCGCGCCCTGCAAGCCCTCGCCCGCGCCATCACCGACCTCCCCACCTCCATCAACCGCTCCCTCTACGTCGTCACCCGCCCCTCCCCGCCGAACCCGGCCGTCCACGAGACCGCCAGATCCATCGCCCGCGAACACCCCGGCCTGCACCTCCCCCACATCGACCTGCACCCCGGCGACGACCTCGCCACCGACGCCCGCAGGCTGGCCCACGAACTCCTGGCCACCCCCACCGACCACGACATCGTCCTGACCCCAAGGGGCCGCTTCGTCATCCACGAACAGCCACCCACCCCCCGCGTCTCCTACGCCCTCGACACCACCGCACCGGCGTGGACCCGCACCAGCCCACCTCCCCCGCCCGGCCCCGGCATGGTGACCATCGAGGTGCACGCCGCCACCCTGCCCGGTCAAGGGCCCGAGCCCGGCTGGTGGGCCTGCGCCGGCCGCGTCACCGCCGTGGGCAAGAACGTGCCGGGCATCAGGCGGGGCGACCGCGTGTCCGGCCTCGCCTCCGGCACGCCCGCCTCCCACACCCTCGCCTCGGCCCGCCTCCTCACCCGCACCCCGCCGGGCACGAGCGACGCCGAGGCGGCCACCGTCCCGCTGCCGCACCTGCACGCTCACCTCGCCCTGACCGTCCAGGCCAAGCTGTCACCGGACGAAACCCTGCTCCTGCACGACGACGCCACGGGCCTCGGCCTCGCGGCGCTGCGGCACGCCCTGCACTGCGGGGCCCGGGTCATCGCCGCCGCCCGCACCCCGGCCCAGCGCGACCTCCTGCTGACGCTCGGCGCGTGGCGCGTCCTCGACGCCCTCGCCCCTGACGCGCCCCGCCAGGTCCTGCGGCTGACGGACGGGCGTGGCGCCGAGGTCATGGCGGGGCCCGCGCCGTCCGGCTGGGAGCGGGCGCTGAACCCGGACGGCCGCTACGTTCAGCTCGGCGCCGCGGACCCGTCCGATCCGGACGTGTTCGCCGAGGTCATGTCGGGCGGCACGCCGGCCAGGGACGGCGGGTGCCTGCCGCTGCCGTTCAGCGCCTATCCCGCGGCGCGCGTACGGGATGCGCTGGCGTCGGCGCGGGAGGGCTCGGCCCTGGGCGAGATCGTGCTCTGCTTCGATCCGCTGGACGAGCCTCCCGCGCCCTTTACAAAGTAGATCAGCTCATGGCGCGCTGAAGGCTCAGCGGCCGCATGTCGGTCCAGCGCTCCTCGACGTACCGGAGGGCGTCGGCACGCGGACCCGGGCCGAAGGCGACCCGCCAGCCCGCGGGCACGTCGGCGAAGTCGGGCCAGAGCGAGTGCTGACCCTCGTCGTTGACGAGGACGAGGAAGATGCCGTTCTCGTCGTCGAAGGGATTCGTCACAGAACCTCCACAGGGTGATCCGGCTTCACATGGTTAGGTTAGGCATACCTAATTTTGTTGGCAAGAGTGGGGAGACGCCCCTTTTTGGCTGCTCTGTCTAGCATGGGCGGAGATCTTGCGAGGAAGGAGGCGCGTGGAAGAAAGCATGCCGCTGGGCCAGCTCGCCCGCCGGCTCGAAGAGGTGGTCAGCGAGCTGCGGGGCCTGCCCGTGGACGTCGAACGGCTGGAGGACGGCGAACTCGTCCGGCGGCGGATCGTCGAGGCGGCGGCCACGGCCCGCGAGGTGCGCGCCATGCAGCCGGTGGGGCCGGCCGAGACGGAGCGGCACGAGCACACGAGCCGGCGCGAGAACCTCGACGCCCTGGCGCGCGGCTTGAGAATGCGCACGATCGTGCACGCCGGCGTGCTCGACGAGCCGCGCAAGATGGCCAGGATCAGGCAACTGCACGCCGCCGGCGACCTGCACCGGGTGGTGGACCAGCCCATCCAGCAGTTGGTCATCTTCGACCGCACGGTGGCGTTCCTCCAGTTCACGCCCGTCGCCTACTCGCCCGGAGCGCTCGCGATCAGGCAGCAGAGCCTGATCACCGCGCTGATCGACCTGTTCGAGCAGACGTGGGAGCGGGCCCGCGAGGTCACCGAGCCGGCCCGCCGGCTCAGCTCACGCGAGCGGGAGGTGCTCGCGCTGATCGCCGAGGGACGGTCCAACGGCGCGGTCGCGCGGGCGCTGTCGATCACCGAGGCGGCCGTGGGGAAGCATGTGGCCAGCCTGTTCACGAAACTGGAGATTCCGGCCACGGCCGATGACAACCGGCGGGTGCTGGCGGTGCTCGCCTACCTGCGGGGGACGGCCAGGTAGGGCTGGCCCGACCTCGTACTCGGCTTAGGGCCCGCGCGGGCATGGGCTCGCAGGCGGTTCAATGATCAGCATGCAACGCATGACCGGACTGCTCATCGGCGCCGTCTTCGGTGCCGTCTTCGTCTTCGTGAACACGCACGATCCGCTGAGCGGCGCGGCGGTGCTCGTGCTGCGGGTGATCGCGGGGGTGGCCGCCGCCGCCGTCCTCGCCATGTGGTTCACCGCCGCCCGCAGAGAGCGGACCGGCGGCACCCCACAGGAAGCCCGCACCCAGCCTGCCCCGCACACGTCGTCCGCCGCGCACGCGCAGCTTGCCCCGCACACGTCGTCCGCCCCTCACTCGCAGCCCGCCCTGCATACGTCGCCCGCTCCTCACACGCAGCCCAACCCGCACGCTCAGCGGGCCCCGCGCGTGCAGTCCGACCCGCATGCTCAGCCCGCCCCCCACGCTCAGCCCGACCCGCACGCTCAGCCCGACCCGCATGCTCAGCCCGCCCCCCACGCGCATGCCGCCCCGCACGCGCAGGCCGCCTCTCAGGAAGCCCGCACGCGGCGGGACGGCGGCGGCGCTCCCCGGGGAGGCATGTTCGGGCGGGGCTATCTCGCCGTCGTGGTCGTGGAGGCGATCATGCTGTTCGGCGGCCTCCGGGTGCTCGCCGCGCTGGAAGCCCCCGAGCAGGCCAACGTGGCGTGGGTGGCGCTGGTGGTGGGCGTGCACTTCGTCGTCCTGGCCCCCATCTGGAAGAGCTGGGACATCGCCGTCCCCGGCGCGGTGCTCACCCTGCTCGGCATCGCGGGCCTCGCCCTCGCGCCGACGTCCGTCGCGGCCTGGGTGCCCATCCTCAGCGGCGTGCTGTCGGGGATCGTCCTGCTGGCGGGCACCGTGACGGTGAGCTGGCGAAGCGTCGCGACCCGCACGCCGTGATCACCTCGCTCACGGACGCCGGAAAGCATCGTGAGCGTGCTGGTCAGCCACATATTCCCAGCGTTGCGTGACCAGCCCTCGCTCAATGTGGAAGACATTGGAGTCGTCCATGCTGACCCGTTCTCCGCGACGCCCCGCCGTCCAGCGGTGGAGGGTAATCTCATGGGAGATCTCAGCACGCCGCCGCCCGTTGCAACAATGGCTCGGCGGCGGTGCGGAGTTCGTCGCTGAAGGGGGTGGGACGCAAAGTCGCCGGGTCGAGATTCACATTCACCCGGTAACCGTCGGCGTGCACCACTTCCCGTTCAGGCGACACCACGCGAAACCCGTACACACCGCTGGTCCGCCCCAACCGCTCGATCCAGAAATGCACCAGAGGCTCGCCCGCCCCCACGATCGGCGCGTGATAAGTCACCTTGAACTCCCGCACCGCCAGGAACACGTCCTTGAAAGCCGACCGCGCCGCGTCAGGCGACCACCCCAGCCGCTGCCAATAGGCACTGATGGCCCGCTCCACCAGCAGCGCGTACCGGGAATTGTGCAGCAACCCCATGGCGTCGAGGTCGTCGAAATGCACCTGGACCGGCTCGTACACGCCGTCGTCGTCCACCATTGTCATGATCAGTCCTCCGGGAGAAGTGCGGGGTCGGGGCAGAGCGCGCGCAGGCGCTGCAGGACGGCGCGGCGGGCATGCGTGAGGGCGGCGGATCCGTCGTGCAGGCGGGAGTGGATGATCACCATCTCGCCGAGCGCGTCGATCTCGTACGCGAGCTGCGCCGGATCCGCGCCGTCCACCAGCTCGCCCAGCTCCTTGGCCTCGGCCACCAGCCGCTGGATGAACTCCTGCCACTCGCGCATGGCCCGCGCCACCCGATCGTGCACGGCCCCCGGCCGGTCGTCGAACTCGGCCTGGACGGTGAAGAAGAAGCACCCGCCGGGCAGCACGCCGTCGCCGTAGAACCGCAGCCGCGCCTCGTGCAGCGCGAACAGCCGCCGCACGCCGGCGGGAGCGCCCATGGCGGGTGCGACGACGTGCTCGCGCCACTGGCGGGTGGCCCACTCCACGGCGTCGAGCTGCAGCTCCTCCTTGTCGCGCCAATGAGCGAAGAATCCGGACTTGCTGGTGCCGGTGGCCGTCGCCAGCCGTCCGAGCGAGAGCCCGTCCAGCCCTTCGACGGAGGCCAGCCCCACCGTCCGCTCGAGAATCGCCTCCCGGCTGCGCAACCCGCGCAGCCGTCGGCCGTCCTGTGTCATGCCGCCCAAACTATATGAACGACCGGTCGGTTGTATAGTTGCCCGCGATCAGGAGCCGCCCTCCTTGATCTGCCGGAGAATGGTCTCATCGGTGATCTCCGTATCCCTGGCCAGGAGGAAGGCCTTGCTGAGGATGAGCGCCAGGCGGTCGTCCTCCTCGAACGGCAGGAACAGCCGCCCGTCGCGGCGCCGCTCGGGCACGATGCACAGGTAGACGTCGCCGGGGTCCATGAGGATGTTCGCGCTGCCCAGGTGGATCTTGTACGTGCGCAGGTCGCCCCGCACCACCAGGAACCGGTCGGTCAGCGTGCAGCGCCCGCCGATCGCCGTACGGGGCAGGATGCGGGTCAGGGCGTCGCGCCGCACCTCGCCCGAGGGCTGCAGGGCGCCGACGGAGGTGTCGCGCCAGTAGGTCAGGTGGCGGTCGTCACCCCGGTCGGTCCAGTCCGGGTCGGCCGCGATGGACGTCACGGCCACGAACAGGTCCACGTCCCGCATGGCCTCGCTGAACACCAGCGTCGGCACCTCCGCCAGCGGCGCCTCCAGCCAGCCGCCCTGGTCGTCGCGCCGCTGGAAACGCACCTGGTCTGTGGCGGCGCACTCGCCTGCACCGTCGTAGAGATAGTCGTGGTGGAACGCCACCCGCCAGCGACCCTCCGCCAGCACCCGGGTGGCCGCGTCGGTGCCGCCGCCGTCCCACGGGCCCAGCATCTTGGAGTCCCAGTTCCTGGCTCGGAACATCGCGTAGAGGCGGCGGTAGTCGACGACGTGGGCGGCGAAGCGGTTGGAGTAGACGGCGGTCTGCTCCTCGGCCGGGGTCAGGGGGTAGACCTCGCGGAAGGCCTGTTTGAACGGCTGCCTGACCCGCCCCTCGGTCACAACCTCCCGCCACCGCGCCGTCTCACCGGCCTCCGCCCGCGCCGGATGCCACAACCGCACCCGCGCCCGTCCTGCTTCCGATGGGATGTCCGCCGCGTCCGGCTGCGACGCGAAGTCGGGTGACAGAGCCCGCCGCTCCGGCTCAGAGGCGGGCGGCAGGGCCCGGTGCTCCCCCGCCGCATCCGGTATCGGCGCGAGCGAGGGCGGCATGGTCAGCCGCTCCCCCGCCGCCTGCGACTCCGGCGCGAAGGCGGGCGGGAGGGTGCGCCACTCGCCCGGGGCGACCTCCACCTCCCAGATCAACCGATCCGCCACCGTACCCGCGATCGGATGCCCGGCGATCCGCTCGCGCCACACCCCGTACGGCCAGGACATCTCCCCCGCGAACCCGCCCTCAAGAGCCCGGCACAGCGTCGTCACCTGCCGCCGCACCTGCTTGACCAGCTCACGCAGCCGCTTGACCTCCTCGGCATGCTCCCTGCGCACCGCCGCCGGCACGCTCTTCAGCGCCTTCCCACCCTGACGGAACCCCAGCTCGAACTCACCGCCCACGCCGGGTTCGACCACCGCCGTGCACTCCCCCAACGGCACCTCCAGCCGCCCTCCCGCCGAGAACCCCAGGTCCGGCATGCGGAAGGCCACCTCGACCCGATCGGCCAGCCCCGGCTCCGCCTTCTTGATCATGCGATCGAGCTGCTTGACCACCCCGGCGTGCCGCGTCGCCGCCCGCGCCGCCCGCAGCGCCGTGATCGCCTCGGGCGTCGGGAACCGCCCCACCGCCCGGCCGATCTCGAACAGCAGCGCCTGCGACGGCAACGTCTTGGCCGCCGTCGGCGCGACGGCCACGCGGGCCAGCAGGCTGTCGAGCAGCTCGGGCAGCCAGGGTGCGTCGCAGTGCAGCGCCAGACAGGCGGCGCGGCCGAGCGCCGGCACCTCGGCCGCGCTGAACGCCTTGTCGGCCCGGTACGGAAGCTCGCCCGCGTGAATGGCGGCCAGCCTGGCATCGGCGGCCTCCAGCGCGGAACGGGCGAAGGTCGCGTACGGCATCAGGGCGGCCAGCCGATCCCACACGTCCGGCAATTCGGGCGGGGAGCCGTACGAGCGGGGCCCGATCTCGGCCACCAGCGCCCTGTCGGCGGGGCCCAGCCCCAGCACCACGTCACGTTCGGCCACCGCCAGCGACTCCTGCGGCTCGTCCATCCCCTCCAGACCTGTCACCGCCGGCGACTCCTGCGACCCGTTCATCGGCTTGCCCGCCCCTCCCATCCCGGCCAAGCCGGCCACCGCGAGCAGTGCGTACGGCTGCTCGAAGCGCGCATTCGCCACCATGGACTCGATCAGCACCCGCGCGGGCTCCACCAGCGCGGCCGCCGGTACACCGCCGGGGCAGCGCAGCAGCGCGCCGGCCGCCAGGCACACGTCGGCCCACTTGCGTCTGGCCAGCCCTTCGACCAGCGCCTCGTACAAGGCCAGGCAGGACTCGGGGGTGAACTCCGGTTGCCGCTGCCTGACCTCGCCCTCGACGGCGAACCGCATCGACATGGCGGGGCCGCCGCCGCCCGTGGTGCGGTAGGCGAGCGGCAGGAGGTGGCCCAGGTCGAGGGCCGTCAGCCGGGACGTGTCGGGCCACGGGTCGGGGTAGCCGCTGCCGGGCTCGGTGAGGTGGCGGTGGAGGTGGCGGGCCTCGGGGGAGAGCGGGTCGGTCACGTTCACGAGTCAGTAGGTTGCCGTAAGCCACCGACAAAAAGCGATCAGGTGGCGAACGAGGTTGAGCGAGGTGAGGGAGCGGGGGTAGCCGGCCAGGTGACCGAGGCGAGGTGAGCGGGCCTTGACGGCGGCGAGCGGGGTCTGGGGGCCGAGTGGGCCTGGGCGACGCGGGACGAGCGGGCCGGGGAGAGGCAGTGCGGGTAGGCGAGCCGGGGGCGGGCGTCACTTACTGGCGATGAACGACCTTCTTCGCGGACCGCCCCGGATACACAACGATCAGGTGTTCCTCGGAGCCGCCCCTCTCCCGCTCCCCCGCACGCGCGTGAACCCGCATCCGGTACCGCCCAGGCCCATCAACGGCGAGGTCCGGCAGCGGCCCGAGCGCCCCGCTCTCACCCCCCTCCGGGTACGGCGGGACGCCGATGTGCCCGCCCCGGCTGACGATGCCCACCTCCACCACCCGATCCCAGCCCTTGAGCCGCAACGGCGGAGCACTGCGAAAGGCCTTCACCGTGAGGCACATGGGCTCGTTCTCACCGAAGGTCATGATGACGGCGCTACTCCCCGCGGCATGAACGAACCCGTCGTCGATCGCCTCGAACACATCTCCGTCAGGCCCGCCCTCCGTGTCGTCCCGGTCGTCGTGGACGTAGTAGCCGCCCCCTTCGAAGAGCTGGTACGCGGCCGTCCCCTGCCGCACGGCGCGCACCTGAGGCCACGGGTCGGCGCATCGGGCGTTGGCCTCGGCGAGCCTGGCCCGCCACGCGGCCTGCTCCCGCTCACGTCGCCGCTGGGCGTGTGCCGCCTGCGCCCGGTGCTGGGCCGCGGCGCCGGGGCACAGGAACTCCAGCGCGTCACCGACCTGGGTCGTGTCAGTCGGGTCCGTGCCCAGGCGCCGCAGCGACGCATGCCTTTTCTGGACGTCCGGAGTCGCGCACAGCCGTCTGCCGTGGGCCACGACCTGCTGGTCCGGCAGGTCGGAGGGGAACATCGGCGTCCCGGATGAGGCGTCCCTGGCGAGGCAGAGGAACGTGGCGCGCCGGTCCTGCGGGCGGGTGCCGGCGTAGGGGCGGAGCCGCCCGGCGCAGTCCTCCTCGGCGCCGGTGAAGCTGTGCCGGGCGTCTTCCTCCGCGCCGACCGCGAGCAGCGGCAGCAGCAGCGCGACGGGCAGGAGCGACCGCGTCCTCCAGGCCCGCCGCCGGTGGACGGTTCGTCCTGGCTGGGCGAGCTCGTGTGCGGTGCGGGCCAGCCAGACCGTGGAGAGCGCGTCCAGCGCGTCGGACACGATCCCTGAGCCGCTGGGCAGGACGACGTTCAGGGCGATCAGGAGCAGCGGCGCGACCAGGGCGACCCATCCGATGGTGACCGTGGCGGCGCTCCACCGCCCGTCGCGGCGCTGCCCGAGGAGGATCGTCACCGTGAACGCGATGCTCGCCAGCCCCAGCACCCACAGCGCCGCAGGCGTCACCTGAAAGAACAGCGAGAGCGGCAGCGAGCCGATCAAGCCGAGCGCGAGGGCGATCACCCGGAACCGCGCCCGGACCCCCGACAGCACGCGCACCCACAGGACCATCGTGGCGGCCCACAAGACCCGGCTCACGACGATCTCCGCGACGTCGGGCAGGTCCTCCACCAGTTCCCAGATCAGCAGATCCCCGGCGATGCCCAGGTAGAGCAGCCGCCGCAGCCAGACCACACCACCGGGTAAGCCCGCAAGGCGCGGCAGCGCGGGACCGCGCAGCACCTGCCACACCATCCACGCGTTGAGCCAGCCGATCGCGACGAGCATCGGCCCCAGCCAGGACCCGTGCAGGATGACGGGCCACGCCTTCATGCCCGTCGCGGCGATCGACAGCGCCACCAGGTCGCGGGACACGACGGCGTATCCGGTGGCGGCGATCACGGCCGTCAGGTAGAGCGCGGCGACGACGGCGGCCGGGCGTCCGCAGCGGTAGCGGCCGGCGACGGCCCAGAGGTGAGTGACGATGCGCAAGATCATAACGGCGGACGAGGCGGGTACCGCCGTTCCTACCGTCCGTCCGTCCCTGGTCGGCGACCCCGGCCCTCGGCGAAGCTCGTCCCCATGACCATGACTTTCACCCATGACCATGTCGGCATCAGCGTGACGCCCGAGGACCTCGACGCCACCATCGAGTGGTACGCGGCCAAGCTCGGCTTCTCGGTCGAGCAGCGGTTCGAGGCGCACGGCACGACGTTCGCATCGCGTTCGTCACCGACGAGCTCGGCACCGTCATCGAGCTCGCCGAGCGCGGGCCACGACACTGATCCGGAACGCCCGCGCGGACCACGATCTCGGCGGCGGGTTCTGCCGCCGCGGCGATCACAAGGCCGGCGGCATGCGGCCGTGCGGAAACAGCGGGTTCCCGGTGTCGCCCGGCACGTCCGACCGGCTCCGGCGGCTGCTGGATCCCGCCAAGGTGGCCCTGCCGACCCTGGTGGCGGCCTTCACCCCACGCCTACCGGCTCCTCGACTTATTTCATGAAGGCCCAGAAGCGCTCGTAGTTGCCGGTGGTCGACAACGTGCGCGGCTCGGCCCTGTCCAGGTACAGGATTCCGTTGAGGTGGTCGGTCTCGTGCTGTGCGATGCGCGCCGGCCAGCCCGACAGCTCCGTCTCGTACGGGCGCCCGTCGCCGTCGGAGGCCGACAGCCGCACCCGCGCGTGGCGCGCGACGACCGCGGTCAGCCCCTCGACGCTCAGGCAGCCCTCGTAGAAGGCGTGGTAGCGCGACCCGACGGGGGTGACGACGGGGTTGACGAGCTCCAGCCTCGGCTGCGGCACCCGTTCCCGCTCGGCGGCGATCTCCTCGGGGACCTCGGCCGGGTCCTCGATGACGGCCAGCGCCAGCGGGATGCCGACCTGCGGGGCGGCGATCCCCACCCCGACGCCCGGCAGGTGCGCGAACATCGCGTCGAGCAGCTCGCGCAGCAGGGCGCCGGGCAGTTGCCCGTCGTACCGTTCGGCCGGGCCGCGCAGCACCGGGTCGCCGACCTGCGTGACGGACCAGGGCCTGGGCGCCGCCAGCAGGGCCTGCACCTGCTCGATCAGCTTGTCGCTCATCGGGCGCCTGCCACGGTCGCCGGGCGGGTGCTGCCGGTGGGGGTGGGCTCGGGTGCCATGGGCGGAGGGGTCCTCTCGTTCAGCGGTCGCTGAGCAGACGGTAGAGCATCCGCCCGCCGAAGCGCAGCACCGGCCCCGGTACCAGGCGGGAAGCCCCGGACCGGGAGCCTCGGACGGGAAGCCCCAGGAGGGGGAGCCTCGGGCAAGGAGCCTCGGGCGGGGCGGCGATCCGGTCAGCGGCGTGGAGTCGAGGCCGGGACGGGCGAGCCCGTCAGCGGTGTCGAGTCGTGGTAGCGCACCTCGTACACCCGCTCGGTGAACCTCCACCCATCCCCGGTCCGCCTGTACTGATCGTGGTAAATGGCGAAGTTGAACTCCGACCGCCCATCCACCAACCGCCCGACCTCCTGCATGTACGCACGTCCGTGAGCAGTGTCCCCCTCAATCCGAATCACCCCGGGATGCGTCGTCTGCACCAGGAACTCCACGAACCCCGGCACTCGCCTGCCCCACGTGCGGATCTCCTCGGGCCCGGCCAGCTCGGCCGGAATGTTCGGCATGCGCAGCACACCGTCCGGCGTGAACAACGACGCCAGACGGTCGTAGTCCCGCATCATCGCCGCGTCGGTGAACTCCCCGCGCAACGCCTCGATCTCGACCCGGTCGGCGATGGCCTGAAAGTCGCTCATTCTCGGTCTCCTGGTTTGTCGGTTTTCTCCTCAGAGGTACGACGAGAAGAAAGGCCGGAATGTGAGGCGCGGGCGGCAGGGCTCAGTGGTCGGTCGCCAGGTGCAGTTTGAGCAGGTCCACGCCGTAGTCGTTGCCGTTCGGGGTGCGGATGATCGTGTGGATGTGCTGCTGCGTGGGGTCCCCGCCCATCGGCCCGCCCGGCATGCCGCCGCCCGGAGACCCTGTCGGGGTGCCGCTCTGCCTGGTCACCGCCTTCTCGCCGTACGCGAGCGGCGACTGCGCGTCGTACTCGATGAGCACGACCGGGCTGTGCACCCGGTAGTAGAACGCGGAGTCGTCGCCGCTCTCGCCGATCCAGTAGAAGTAGGTCTTCGCGACGTGCTCGCGCACCTCCTTCATCCGCACCTCGGCGTGCGCGTCGTCCAGGTAGCCGACGTAGACGCCGACCAGGTCGAGCAGCTTCTGCCTCTGCTCGGCGGTCATCTCGGAGCCGGGCAGCCCCTGGTAGGGCAGCTCCAGGTTGTCCGCGCCCGCGCCGGCCTTCATGTTCACGCCGCTCTTCTGCTCCGACGTGGAGACGGCCTTGGCGCGCTGCTCGCCGGTGAGGGCGCGCAGCATGGCCAGCCCCGCCCGCGTCTCCTTCTGGAACGTGGTGATCTGCTCGCCCTGGTAGGTGGCCGAGGTCGGCTCCGAGCCCATGAACGTCGGCGTCATGACGACCTGGTCGCCGAGGACGAAGTAGTTGATGGCCAGGTGGTGGCCCTCGTACTGGAAGCCCCACGGGTCGGTGGCGGACGGCGTGCCCATGAACGTGAAGAAGTAGTGGCCCTCGGTGAGGGTCTGCTTGCCTCCGCCGTTGTAGTCGCCGAGGAACGCGTTCAGCTTCATGATGTTGCGGCTCTGGGTGAGCCCGTCGGCGGACAGGGCCGCGCCGAGCAGCGCGTAGCCCAGCTCGCGCTGCGCCTCGGTGAGGTCGCCCATGCGGACGCCCTCGCGGTCGTACCCGTCGACGTTGCTCCAGGCCAGCCACTCGTCGGCCCGCACGTCGAACAGAGTCTCGCCGCGCTGCTCGGCGGAGAGCCCGGCCAGGAACGCCTGGGCGGCCTTGACGATCGCGGCGGTGGAGACGCCCGTGGAGTGAACGGCGTAGAGGTCCTCGACGACCTTGCCGTCGGTGGTGACGCCGACAAAGTCCTTGTATTTCACCTCGCTCGCGCCCGGGCCCATCCCGCCGCCGCCGGGCGGGCCGCCGGTCGGCCCGCCGGTCGCGGTGGCGGTGGCGGTGGGTGACGTGGTGGTGTCTCCGGCAGCGCAGCCGGTCATGGTCGCCACGGCGGCGACGCCGCCGAGAAGCAGCGCCCTGTTCAGGAACCAGCGGCGGCTGCGCTCCGCTTCCGGGGTACGAGGTGCGTGTCCGTGCATGTCGTCAATGTCGGGGGCCAAGATGAGGAACGGCTGAACGGACCCTTTGAAATGGCTTGCCCGGGCAACTGCGCGCTTTATGCCGGCCGTATGCGCGGGCGCTAATCGGCCGTGGCGCGGACAAGAGGAAAGGCCCCCTATTCCAGAGGGCCTTTCGCGGGCGAATCTAGTGCGCGGCCTCGTACTTCTGGATCACCGACGAGGCGATGCGGCCCCGCTCACTGACCGGCAACCCGTGCGCCTTCGCCCACTGCCGGATCTCCTGGCTCTTCTCCTTGCTCATGGCCCGCGTCGCGCCGCCGGTGGGGCGGCGGCCGCGGGGCCTCGACGTGGCAACCGGTTCGTCGCGGCGCGCCTTGGCGATGAAGGGCGCCAGGGCCGCGCGCAGCCTGTCCTCGTTCTCGGGCTTCAGATCCATCACGAACCGGTCGCCCTTGATGCTGAAGGAGACCGGGTTCTCGTCCTCCATCGGGGAGCCGTCGAAGTCGTCCGTGATCGTTTCAATCAACCTCTTGGCCATGCTGGCACTCCAATTCAGCCCCAGGTTGTGCGGTACTGTAGCGCGTCGCGCGATGCCGTCAAGCCGTATCGAGATTTACCGGAAATTTTCTGTGCGCGGAGTGGCGGATCAGCATGAGTTCGCCTTGGTCATTCTAACTGAATTAATCTCCGCATCGGAAGATTCCATCATCCAGGGCGACACATTGAGCGGTCACCCGTTTCTCCGGAACCCACCCAGCAGCAGGGTCCCGGACCCTTTCGGATATGTCAATATGGACGTTTCGACCACTCGGCCGCTGTGATGAATGCGGCTGGGGAAGTAATTTGCTGCCATGCCGAGGTCATGGGGCGCAGGTGCCGTCCTCCCGCGCAGGACCGCTCGCCTTTCCGTCGCGATCGCCGTCATCGTGGGAAGCTGGGCCGGCGCACCGGCCGCCGCCGCCCTCCACGACGCCGTCACCGCACCCGATCCCATCATCGTCTGGGACAGACACGCCCAGACCGCCATCTACGAGATCGCCCGCCAGCCGCCCCAGGTCACCTCGCGCGGCTTCGCGATGGTGCACGGGGCCGTCTACGACGCGGTCAACGCCATCGCGGGCGCCCCGTACCAGCCGTACCTGGTCGCGCCGCGCGCCACCGGGCGCGAGTCGACGAGCGCGGCCGTCGCCACCGCCGCGCACCTCGTCCTGGACGCCCTCTTCCCCGCCCAGCACGACCGCCTGGCCGCCGAGTACGACAAGGCGCTGGCGCAGATCCCCGACGGCGCCGCCAAGCAGCAGGGCATCGCCATCGGCACGCGGACGGCCACCGCGATGATCGCCGCCCGCCAGAACGACGGCGCCTTCGGCGACCAGACCTGGCCCGTCGGCACCCAGCCCGGCCAGTGGCGGCCCACGCCTCCCGCCTTCGCCTCCGACGGCGCCTGGGTCGGGCAGGTGAAGCCGTTCGTCATCCCCAGCGCGGCCATGTTCCGCACCTCGGGGCCGCCCGCGCTCACCACCCGCCGCTACGCCCGCGACCTGAACGAGGTCAAGACCATCGGCTCGGCCGCCAGCACCACCCGCACCACCGACCAGACGCAGGCCGCGATCTGGTGGCACGACCGCCGGCTGGCCGAATGGGAGATCAAGCGGCAGCTCGCCACGTCCCAGCGGCTGGACACGCTGCGGACGGCGCGCATGTTCGCCATGACGAACCTGGCGGAGGCCGACGCCACCATCGCCTGCTTCAACGAGAAGGCGGCCTGGACGTCGTGGCGGCCCGTCACCGCGATCCGGCTCGCCGACACCGACGGCAACCCGGCCACGTCCGCCGACCCGGAGTGGACGCCGCTGCTCGTCACCCCGCCGCACCCCGACTACACCTCCGGGCACGCCTGCTTCACGGCGGCGAGCATGGCGGCGCTGGCCCGCTTCTACGGGCGCGACGACATCCCGTTCAGCGGCTACAGCGCCGACTCGGGGACCACGCGGCACTTCGGGAGCTTCTCGCAGGCTCTTGACGAGGTGATCGAGGCGCGGGTGTGGGGTGGGATCCACACGCGGGCGGCGGATGTGGCGGGGGCGGGCATCGGGAAGAACGTCACGGCCTACGTGGTCGCACACGCCTTCCGCCCGCGACGCTGACGCGAGGGGTGAGCGACTGAGGCCGGGACGCCCGACGCGCGGGGGCGTCAGGCGCTGTGGTCGGGGACGCCGGCGCGGGGGGCGTCAACGGCTGCAGCCCAGGACCCCGACGCGAGGGAGTCACCTGCTGACGCCCACGCGGAGTCGTCACCGGCTCGGATCCGCGCGAGGGGTCGTCACCGGCTGAAGTCGACGTCCTTCGTCTCGACCGTGCCACCCGTGCGGCCGGGCGCCGTCTGGTGCCTCCAGTACAGGTTCGTGTGCGCGATGACCTGGTCCGGCGGCGGCGCGCCCCACTCCGACATGTCCTCCGTCGTGTGCGCGTCGCTGACGAGGATCGCGTCGTACCCCCTGACGAGCGCGCCGTGCAGCGTCGAGCGGATGCAGGCGTCGGTCTGCGCCCCGGCCACGACCAGCCGCCCCACCTCCAGCCCCGCCAGCACGCTCTCCAGCGTGGTGTCCTCGAAGGAGTCGAGGTAGGTCTTCTCCACCAACGGCTCGTCGTCGCCCCTGGACAGCTCGGCGACGATCTGCCAGCTGTCGCTCTCGCGGGGCATGCCCTCGTCGTTGTGCTGCACCCAGACGACGGGGACCTGCTCGACCCGCGCCTTGTCGACGAGGCTCGCCACGTTGGCCACCACGGCGTCGCGGGCGTGGGCCTCTCCCACGGTGCCGTTCTGTACGTCGATGACGAGGAGCGCGGTCTTCGGCCGGTTCTCCAATGTGGTCACGTCTGTCCCCTTTGTGCTTGTCGTGGAGAGACCGTACACCTGTCGCGGTCTTCCTGGTAGGTGGTGAATGTGCAGGTAGCGGGCTTGCGATCGCGCCGGGGCCGTCCGTTCGGTCGAGCCAGGCCGGCGCTCCCGTCAGGCCGGGCCGTCCCTTCTGTCAGGCTGGCCGTCCGTTCCGTCAGACTGGGCCGTCCGTTCGGTGCCAGACCAGCGCCTCCGTCAGGCCGGGGCCGGCGCGCAGCATCGCGGCGACGTCCGCCGCTCGCTCGGGAGCGGTCAGGACCTCAGCGCCGTAGATCAGGGTGGTGTGGGTGTTGTAGGCGGCCCTCCTGGGGTCGGGTAACAGGGCGTGCCGTACGGAGATCGCCGCCTGCCAGCGCGGCCGGACCGCCTCCCGCTCCGCCTTGTCCGGCCGGTGATGCCACTTGCAGCTGGGGCAGGCGGGCATGCCGGTCGCGTTCTCGGTGGAGAAGATGTTGCGGCCACGCACGCCGCCTTGGCCGCCCGACGCCGGCGCGCCCGGATCCGGGCCGCCGACCGGGAAGAGGCGCGGATCAGCGGGCGGGCCGGTCATCCATTCGCCGGTGGCCGCGTCGATCGGATGGCCGGTCAGCTCCGACTCGTAGTCGCGGATGAGCGCGGCGAGCGGAGAGTCGTCGTCGCGGATGGGCCGGGCGCCCGGGGAGTCACATCCGGCCGGACTCGCCTCACTCCGCCCGGCCTCGCCCCGCTCGACCCCACCTCGCTCGACCTCGGCCCGCCCGGCCTCGCCCCGTTCGATTTCGCCCCGTTCGACCTTGCCCCGCTCAGCCTCCCCCCGCTCAGCCTGGCCCTGCTCAGCCTGGCCCCGCTCGCCCTCACCCCGCTCATTCCCGCCCCGCTCGGCCTGGCCCCGCTTGCTCTCGCCCTGGTCAGCCTCACCCCGCTCAACCCCACCCCGTTCGGCCTCGGCCAGGGCGGCGGTCAGCACTGGGTGGGAGGCCACGCCGGCCACCTCGCACTGGCGGCGGGCCTCGGCGAGCGCGGCCCGCCGCTGGAGGACGGGCGGGGCGTCGTCGATGGCCTGGGCGAGCTCCGGGTGGAAGACCCGCAGGACGCTACGGGCGAGCGGGTCGCCTTCCTGGGGATCGGCGGGGGCGGCGTCGGTGATGACCCCGCCCAGCAGCGGCATGTCCAGCAGCGCAGGGGTGAAGAGCACGCCGGAGATGCGGGAGGCCAGGGTGAGGGCCGCAGGAACGGTGCCGGGGAGGTACTGGAGCTCCTCGTCCGGTTCGGGTTCCAGGCCCAGCTCGCGCAGGTCTTCGTTCAGCGCGTCGGGGTGGGTGCCCCAGCGCTCGTGGGGCAGCTGCGGGCGGAACGCCGTCCGGATCCGGCCGTCCACGGCGTGCTCGAAGTCGTGGGCCGCCGCGTAGTCGTGGCGCATCACGGACACGGGCTCGCCGCCGTCACGGGTCAGCTCGCGCAGGGTCTCGGCGCGGGTGCCCTCCCAGCCTCCGTGCTCGAAGGCGATCGTCCAGTCACCGGCCCGGGTCACCAGCACCAGGTCACCGCAGCCTTCGGTCGCCTCCATGCACTCCACGACCTCATCGTCGTCCACGGGGTGGATGTTCTGGTCGACCACGCCGAACCGCCGGAGCGTCTCGCGCTCGTCCAGGCCGCGGACGAAGGTGACGGTGAAGATCTCCTCCGCCCAGTCGCGCACCCACGCGTAGTCGGAGAGCATGACCTTGCTCATCGGGCTCCTTTTCTCATGGTCGCGGCGAGTATGGCAGGCGGGTCCGACAAGTTGGCCGCGTCGTCGTGGCGGCGGTGCTCGGGGACCTCGCGGCTGGCGGGGGCGACGGTGCTCGCCGCCCCCGCGACTGGCGAGGGCGACGGTGCTCGACCGCCCCGCCAGCCGCGAGAACTTTCTGCGCGAAGCCGGGTGAGCTGGACATTTCTCGGCCCGAAGACCTCTTCAGGGGTAGCGGGCAGACCAGGTAGAGGGCATAGGCTGGCAGTGCCCCGACACGTGCCCGTCCCCCCTGGGCTCTGATGGAGGTCCGCTGCTGTGCCGTCGCTGACGTTCAGTTCCCAGTACCTGCCCGGCGTGACCGTCATCGCGGTGGCCGGGCGGGCGGACATCACCACCGCCTGCCTCCTGGACGACTACATCAGCCGCACCCGCCGCCACCCCGGCGACCACCTCGTGCTCGACCTGAGCGAAGTGCCCTACCTGGGCGAGTCGGCGCTGCACGTCCTGCTGCACGCCCACACCGTCGCCCGTCACCACGGCGCCGGCCTGCACCTCGCGTCGCTGCAGCGAGGGCCGGCGCACCTGCTGCACGCCACCGAGTCCGCGAGCGGGCTGAACGTGCACGACACCCTGGAGGCGGCCATCCGTGCCGCGCTCCGGGCGGCACAGCCCGTCCCGGTCAGCGGCCAGGCCGCCGGCTGAGGGCATTGGCCGGATTCGCCGTGGTCTGTGGCCGGGACGCGTCCTGAAACATGGGCCGTCCTTGGCCAAGTGCTGGGTGATCGGCCGTCTGCTACGCGATCCTTGGCAGAGAGAACGCTGAAGACCGAGTGCGATGGCGGATCCGTGGAACAGCTCGAATACCGAAAGCTCATCAGAGTGCTGGAGCAGGTCGCCACGGCTCGGCAGGGGGCGCTGTATCCGGTGCTCGCCGACTCCCTGGCCGTCCATCTCGGCTGGAAGGACGCGTTCGTGGCCGAGAATCCCGCGTACCTGACGCTGGACGGCGGCGGTGAGGAGCAGTACCGCACCATGTTCCGGGCGGACTTCGTGGAGGAGTACGCCGAGCGTTGGCGCCTGAACAATCCGTTCGCGTCGCGTGAGGGGGTCGCCTGTCTTACTCGTCACGGGGTGGCGACCCTGGGGCAGCTTCGGCTGCGGGCGACCGGTCCTGAGCGGGACTTCGCGGACACGTTCCTGCGCCGCAACGGCATCGACGACATGCTGAAGATCGTCGTCAGGTCGCCTGCCACGGGTGCGGTCAGCACGCTGGGGGTGCCGTTCGACGGTGCGCGGCGCGCCATCGAGCCTGGTGATCGGCTGATGGCTGCCACGCTGGGGCCGTTGCTCAGCCCGTACTTCGACGCGGCTCTCGCGCCACCCGGCCCGCAGTAGGACGGCGCCTGCGCGCGGTGGTCTCAGGCGACCGTCCGGTACGCCTGCGCGCGGTCGCAGGTCCCCGCCCGGTACGCCATCGTCCCCGTCAAGACCCCCTGGCGAGCAGGGGGCGTGTCAGGTTTGCATCGTCGAGGCGTCGTCGCCGGCGTTGTAGGTGCGCAGCGCGCGCAGCAGCCGGGTCTCCTGCCGGCCGAGCGCGGCGGCCAGCAGGTTCAGCCCGGCCCCGATGTTGCCGAGCTGCGTCCCGCGCGCCTGCCAGTAGGCGCGGCCGTAGTCGTCGTCGCCCAGGGCCGTGCGGGCCACGCTCGCCGACGTCTCGAACCGGGTGTCGGCGCCGGACACGAGACCGGACACGTCGCTCGCCCCGCGCGCCAACCGGCGCAACTCGCTCTTGCTGTAGACGATTCCGTCGAACTCCACGAGTCGGCAGCGTATCCGTCATCGTCCACCAAGGTGGATCTGCCGGACATACGTGAGAGAAGATGAGACGCAAGAGGCCGTTGAGGCCGAAGTGGCTGACGTGGGGACGGCGAATGGCGTCGGATGAGCAGTGGCGGCTGCTGGAGCAGCTCGTCCAGGAGGTCGACCAGCAGACCGAGCAGCTCAGACAGATGCAGGAGAGGATGCGGGAGCTGTCGGCGACGGCCACGTCCAAGGACGGCATGGTGACCGTCACCGTCGGCCCCCGCGGTGAGGTGCGGACGATCGACCTCGATCCGCGGGTCTACCGCAAGCTGACGCCGTCGGAGCTGTCCGACACGATCGTGGCACAGATCAGGGACGCCACCCGGCAGGTCTCCGGCGAGATGAAGGAGCTGATGGAGCCCTTCGTCCCGGACCTGCCCTTCGAGGACCTGTTCGGGGAGAAGACGAGCTTCGAGTCCTTCCTCCCCCGGCCCGGAACGTCCTAGATGCCGCTCGACCTCAGCCTGGTGCCCGAGGTGGTCCGGCCGATCGCGCAACCGTTGACGGGCGGGGCGCTGCCCGCGGCCGACGTCGGCGGGATCATCGCCGAGGCGCGGACCATGGAGGAACTGGCCGACGCCCTGGCCGAGATCAAGGCCGACGACGCGGGCGCGATCATGCGGCAGCTACGCGACGGGCTCTGGAAGGGGGTCGCCAAGGAGACGTTCGAGCAGGTCTTCGCCGCGCTCAGCGGACACGACGGGCCCGGCTCCCCCGAAGCGCTGCTCGACCTGCTGGAACAGGCGCTCCGGGACGAGGCGCGGTCGTTGCGCGAGCACGGCGTGCGGATGCAGCACACCGAATGGATGATCTACGCGTCGCTGGCGCTGCTCGGGGCGATGATCATCAGGCTGCTGGTGTGGATCTACGTGAACGGTCCCGCCGTGCTCGGGATGATCCAGCACAACACGCTGCTGACCAAGGTGAGCATCCAGACGCTGAAACGGCTCGTCCTGATCAACATGCTGAAGTTCGGCGGCATCGTGAGCGGCCTGGACCTCGGCGTGCAGATCGCTCAGCAGTTCTGGGGAGATCGCGAGGCGGGCGACTTCGACTACGCGTCGCTGGCCATGTCGGCGGGCAGCGGGGCGCTGACCGGCGCGCTGTTCGCCGGCGCGAACGCGGGGCTGTCGCGGCTGCTGAGCCGGGAGATGGTGTACGTCGCCTCCAAGGCCGAGCTGGCGGTACGCGACAAGTTCGTGGCGATCGGGCAGAGCATGTACGGGCAGGCGCTGCTGGGCGGGGTGACGGGGACCGCGGGGGCGGTTCCGGGACTGGCGCTCAGCGGGCAGCTCGATGCCGCGCATCTGGGGTACACGTTCATTTCGGGGGTTGCGGGGGGCTTGGATGTGCCGGCTTCGGCCAGGGTGAGCTACAGCCCGATGCAGGCCGTCGCCTCGCTGGGCGGGCGGTCCGGTGATGGGGCCGCCGCCGGGGACGGCTCGTCTTCTGTACGGCACAGTGTCACGGCCCTCGCACAGCATGGGTCGCAGGGGCAAGATTTGCAGCATGCGCAGGCCGGGCAGGCTGAGCAGCGCTCGCAGAGCGCTCAGGCTGGGCAGGACGGGCAGGGCACGCAGGCTGGGCAGGACGGGCAGGACGGGCAGGGCACACAGGCTGGGCAGGACACACAGGCCGGGCAGGCCACGCACGCCGGACGGCACGCGCAGGCCACGCAGCACGCAGAAGCTGGGCAGGCCGGGCGGCATGCGCAGGCGGCGCAGCACGCACAGGCCACGCAAGCCGGGCAGCACGCGCCGGTTGAGCGTCAGGGTGGGGTCGGCCCGGTGGGTGACCGTTCGTCGTCGCCGCCGGCCGAAGCGCGGGGTGGCGTGCTTCCGGCGCATCGGGGCGAGACGATCGTGGGTGAGGTCGTCCGGCGTCACGACACGTTGCTGCCCGCTGGACCGGCGCACGCGGCGGACGAATCAGCCGGGCGGGGCGGAGTCGTCGCCGAGCGGGGGCCGGTGGGTGAGGTCGCGCCGGTGCGTACTGACGCCGCGCCTCCCGGGGAGCTGTCCCGGGGCTCGGCGCTGCCCGCCACGGTCCCGGCCGTCAACGCGGTCCACCACGTCGTGGAGAGCGACGCGCAGGACACGGCCGAGTGGGATACGGCCGAGCGGGATACAGCCGAGCGGGGCACAGCCGAGCGGGGCACAGCCGAGCGGGGCACAGCCGAGCGGAACACGGCCGAGCGAGACACAGCCCAGCGGGACACCGCCGAGCGGAAGACACCCGAGCGGGACACGTCCGAGCGGAACACGGCCGAGCGAGACACAGCCGAGGGGGAGGCGGCCCAGCGGGAGGCGGTGAGGGATGCTGGGGGTGGGGTCTTACGACCGGCGCCGCACGTGCAGGCGGAAGGCGGCACCCAGCCGGTGGCGGACCAGCACACGTCCACGGCCTCCCGGACGTCTGCCGACCGGACGGAGCTGCCCGGGAATCGGACAGAGCTGCCCTCGACCCACGCCGTGGCCCCGGCCGCCCGCACGGCCCCAGGTGACCGTCAGGCCGACGGGCACACCCCCATCGCGGATCCCCGGCCGCGTAACTTCGCCGAGGCCGCGGCGATGGTCCACCGCTGGACGCCCGGCGACGGCGCGTCCGGCCGCGACGGTGCGTCGACCCGCATCGAAAGGCTGCTCAACGGCCAGAACACGAACAGCCGGCCATCGGACGGCACCGCACCGAACGGTCACCCGCCGGACGGCCACCCGCCGGATGGCCGCCCATCGGACCGCCGCCCATCGGACGGCCGCCCATCGGACGGCCACCCATCGGACGGCCACCCATCGGACGGCCACCCATCGGACGGCCACCCATCGGACGGCACCGCACCAATCGGCCGCGCGTCGGACGGCGACCCACCGGGCAACGGCCGACAGGACGGCGGGCTGCTGGACGAGCAGCTTCTGGAGCACGGCCGGTACATCATGCGGAACCTCCCCGTCCAGAACGAGAGCGACGCCACCGCCGCAGCCCTGGCCGTACTGAGCACGAGCCTGCGCGCCGAGAACCCCAGAAGAGCCATCGACGACCTGTCGACGCGCCTCTTCGGCGGTCGTGGCGACATCGACGCCCTGGTGGAGCTCCACCACGAGGCAGAACGCCAGGGCATGGCACCAGGGGCCGCACGCGGCGACGCCGAGGTGGCCGAGGTGCTGAACAGGACCATGGAGCAGGACCGTCACCGGTGGCTCGGCTACCTGCACCGCTCCCTGCTGCCCACCACGACCGTCGAGGACACCCGCGCGGCCGGGATCATCGTGGAGGCGATGGGGCCGCTGGTCACGCCGAGCACGGTGAGCGCGTTCACCCGGCCCATGATGGAGACCGCGGGTGTGCAGACGGTCCGGCAGTTGTTCCCGTTCGTGCGGGCGGCGCACGAGCGGGGGCTGCTGCCGCCGGCGTCGGCCGGGGAGCGCGCCTTCCAGGAGGCCATGCGGGGGTTCAAGCTGAACGACCCGCGGTTGTGGAACGGCTTGCTGGTGGCCGAGAACTACGCCCTGGCCGGCCTCGGCGACGACGGCGTCCGGCTGCTCTCGGCGCTGAACGACGTCGTCAGGCACCCGGAGACGGGCATGGGGCGGCGGGTCGTGCTGCCGCTGGAGCGCCTGGCCGGGGAGGTCGGTCAGGCGGGCTCGGTCGAGCAGCTCATCCGCCTGGCCGGGGACGCGCGGGCGCACGGCGCCGATCCGGCGCACGCGCCCGGCGTCCGGGAACTCGTCGATTCGCTGACCGCGCATCGGTCGCGGGACCCGTACCTGTGGGACGGGCTGCGGCTGGCGACCGAGTACGGCGTCCCTCGGGTGGCCGACGCCGAGGCGCGTGCGCTGGCCCGGCTCTCGGAGTTGACCGCCGCGCAGCCGCCGTCCCGGATCTGGGTGTTCGACCCGCTGCGCCGCCTGGCCGACGAGGCGGGGCTCGGCCATTCGGTGGAGGGGCTGGCCCGGCGGGCGGCCGAAGCCGGGCAGAACGGCCTCGACCTCTTCGGCCCGGTCGACCGGCGGCAGGTACTGGACACGCTACGACCACCCCGCCTCGCGGCCGAACCCCCCGGCGCGCTGCGACCGCCCGGACTCGCGGAAGAACGCCCCGGCGCGCTGCGACCGCCCGGACTCGCAGGCGAAGCCCCCGGCGAGGGCGGAAGCAGGGCGGCGAGCCGCTGGGGAAGCGCCGAGAGCCTGCATGATCTGCCCGCCTCGACCGTACGGAAGGCCAGGGAGGCGGCGAGCGGCCACCACGCGCACGCCGAGCAGGAACATCACCGCAACCAGTCGCGGCTGCGCCGCGCCTCGGCGGACGCCTTCGGCACGGACCCGCGGATCATCGCGGAGCGGCGCTGGGTCGCCTCGCTGGAGGCCCGCGAGCGGTCGTGGCAGCGCTGGCCGGAAACCCCGGAGGTGTCGTTCACCCGCGACTTCGAGGCATACATCAGGGCCTACGACCAGGCGGTGGCGCGCGGCCTGCGGGGCGAGGCGGTGATCCCCTACCTGTACGAGAACGCCACCGCGGGCCTGGGCGCCCGCGACGGCGGGCGCGGCTTCGGCCTGGAGATCGAGTACGACACGCCGCCCGGCGCCACGGACGACCTCGCGCTGGCCATCCCCCGCGCCCTGTACGAGGCGGGCCTGACGATCGACGCCACCGCGCACGCGTACCACACCACGAAGGACAGGGGCTACCGTTCGGGCCCTCCCGGCGGGCGCGGGCTGTGGCTGCTGGAGAATGACAGCACGGTTCTGGGCGAGCTGGTCTCGCCCATCCTGTACGACGAGCCGGAGACGTGGGCGAACCTCCGCCTGGCCTGCGAGATCATCCGCGCGCACGGCGGCGTCGCCACGGTCAGGACCGGCGGGCACATCCACGTGAGCACGCACGACTACCACCACATCGTGGCGAACTACGCGAGTGTGCTGGACTACGCGGACCGGCACACCGACACGCTCTACCGGCTGGGGCACAACCCGGAGCGCGAGGGTCATCGCGGGCAGAAGTGGTGCCGCCCGTACGCGCCGCCGTCCGCGGGCTACACCTCGATCGGGCAGGTGCGCGACCTGCACACGCGCGACGCGGCGGTGAACACGTTCGGCGTGGCGGGCAAGCCGACGGACCACATCGAGTTCCGCATGTGGGACGGCTCGCTCGATCCCGCCGTCATCCAGGCGCAGGTGAAGGTGTCGCTCGCGCTGGTCGAGGCCGCGTTCCGCAACGCGATCCTGGACCTGCCGCCGAACGACGGCCGGCACGACGCGCTGGGCGCCCACGCCGGGCTGCGCGACCTCGGCTCGGTGGCGGACACCTCGCGGGAGGGCAGCCTGTCCTTCCGGCGGCTGATGGACGAGCTGTTCTGGCGGGCCGCCGACAAGGAGCAGCTCACCGCCCTGTACGCGATCACCCGCTGGGCCGACGCCCGGGAGGAGGCACAGCCATGACCGTGATCGTCCGTAACGCCCCTGACGCCGGACCGCCGGGGCGGCCGTACCGCTACGAGATGATCCACGCGGACGGCACGCTGCGGGGCTACGCCGACGAGCCGGCCGACCTGGTCGGCATGCTGGTGCCCGGCTACCTGGCGCTGACCGCTGACGGCGACCGGGCGCGGGCGCGGCTCGGCCTGGCCCTGGACGTCCAGGTCAGGCTGCAGGCCCGGCTCGCGGCCGGACGGCTCGGCGGGTGCGGCGAGGCGGAGCGCGCCGTGCTGCTCGGCCCCCGGCACGAGCCGCCGGCCCCGGCCCGATGGACGGCCCCGGTCCCGCTCGTCCTGGTCGCGTCGTTCTACGCGCCCGGCGGAGCGCTGCCGAGGCCGTCCGGCCCGGCCGAGCTTCAGGTGTGGCTCGACCCGGCCGACGACTGGACCCTGCTGACCAGCCTGCACACCGCCGGCGTGGTCACCGTGGGCGCCCGCGACACGGCCTGACCGGCTACGCGATCTTGCCGCTCCAGCGGTGGGCGGCGTACCGGTAGACCTCGGCGGCGGCCCCGTCGAAGTACGCCGACACGCTGGCGTCGTACGAGCCGTCCCCGTCGGTGTCGGACACGCCCATCGTGACGCCGTTCAGATACCCGGTCCGGGTGTCGGCCGCGTACCGCGTCAGCCAGGAGGACCCGAGCCAGCCCGCACCGGCGTGGGAGGAGCCGACGCCGACGGGCCGGTCCTCGCGGGGGCCCGCCAGCAGCATCGCGAACGGCGATCCGGCCGTCCGCGCGAGGCTGTCGCCGCCGGGGTAGCCGAACAGGTCGGCGGCGGGCGCGAGCGGCTGGTTGAAGGTCAGCCCCTGGCCGCCGACGTTGTCGCCCAGCCTTCCGACGCTGGTCAGCGCGTCCGCGCCGGACAGGGCGACGCCGTCGTGCACGACGGCGAAGCCGTAGTCGCGGTCCCGGTCGCGCAGGTCGTCGAAGTCGTAGTGGCCGATGCCCTCCTTGCCGACGTACAGGCCGTGCGGGGCCTCGCCCCCGGCGTAGCCGGGCACGAACACCCACTTGCCGAGCGCGCCCATGGGGGCTTCGACGTCGAGCACGCAGTGGCCGGCCGTCGCGACGAGGTTGCGGTACGCGGTCTGCACGGACGTGCCGGTGCACCAGTGGGGCCGCAGGTCGCTGCCGATGAAGAACACCTTGCCCAGGGTGGCGGGCGCGTCCCCGGCGGGCTGGGCGACGCCCTCCACCGGCGGGATCGTGTACGCGGGGCCGGTGGGGGCGACGTCCGTGGCCAGGCGCTCCCCCGCCAGTTCGGTCTGCACGTCGTACGGCGTCGCGTTGCGCAGATTGGCGGCGCCGTCGGCCAGCCAGAACCTGGCGACCTCCTGGGCGGCGGCCGTCGTGTACGCCAGCCGGACGTTCACCACGCTCACGGCCTGGGCCGGGGCGGTTGGGGCCAGCACGCTCAGGCCGATGCCTAACGCGATCAGGGCACGCCTCAAGTCGATCTCCTGTCCTCGGGGAAACAGCAAGATCATAACCTGAGACCAGCGAGTTTTAGATAACATGTTCGATACGCGGAGCGGGGCCGCCGACGCGCCCCCGCTCCGCGCCGGTCATCGCTGCGTCGGCTCCGGCGGGACGGGCATCACGGGCGGCACCACGTCCACCTGCGCCGCCCCGATGTCGAAGTACAGCCCGACCAGCTTCAGCCGCCCGGCCGCGACCTGCTCCTCAACCCGGGGATAGGTCCGCAGGTTCTCCAGTTGCTGCTGCACGTTCTGCCGGCAGAGCAGTTCGAGCGCGTCGCCGGGCCGCTCGCCGCCGAGCCGGGACAGGCTCGGGTCGCCGTGCTGCAGCCAGCGCCGCAGCTGGGGCAGGTCCGCCGTGGTGGCGGGGCCGCTGAGCAGCGCGGCCATCGCGCCGCAGCCGGAGTGGCCGCAGACGGTGATGGTGTGCACGTTCAGCACGCGGGTCGCGTACTCGACGGCGGCGGCCACCGAGTCGTCGCCCGGCAGCGAACCGGCGCGCGGCACCAGGTTGCCGATGTTGCGGACGGTGAACAGGTCGCCGGGACCACTGGACGTGATCAGGCTGGGCATGATCCGGGAGTCCGCGCAGGTGATGAACAGGTGGGTGGGCTGCTGCCCGGCGGCCAGTTCGGTGAGGATGGGCCGGACGAGCGGCGCGGTGCGCCGGTGGAACTCCTCGGCGCCCTGGGTGAGCCGGCACTCGACGGTCGTGGCCGAGTCGGGCCGGCGGTGCGTCCACGGCAGCCACCAGCGGCCGGACGGCTTGGGCGGGCTCTTGGCGGGGAACATGCGGGCGCCGCCGGCGGCGAGGGTGTACCACTCGTCGTGCAGCTCGTCGATGGTGACGGTGCCGCCGAGGCGTTCGTGGTCGAGCCGCCAGTTGTGCAGCGCGTCGAAGGCGGCGTTGTCCATGAAGTCGATGTTCAGGTCGAGGTCGACGACGGTGCCCGCCGGGATGGTGCGCAGCTCCTGGGTCAGGCGGGGCACGCCGAGGAAGGTGAGCGAGCCGGAGACGGTGGCGTGCAGCCGGCCGTTCGGCTCCTCGCGCTTGTCGACGGTGATGCGGGTCAGCCGCCGCAACGCCATCAGCGCGGCCAGGGCGAGCCCGGCCAGCACGCCCTCGGCCAGCCCGACCAGGATCACGCCACCCATGGTGACGACGTAGACGGGGATCTCGTTGTGTCCGTGCACCTTGCGCACGTGGCCGAGGCTGATCGTCCTGATGCCGATGAAGACGAGCAGGGCCGCCAGCGCCTCCATCGGGATGAATTGGATCGTTCCACCGAGACAGAGCGCGAAGATCAGCACCCAGACGCCGTGCAGGACGGCCGACCAGTGGCTGCGGGCGCCGGCCCGGACGTTGGTGGTGCTGCGCACGATCACGCCCGCCACGGGGAGCCCGCCGAGCAGGCCGCTGGCCACGTTGGCCAGGCCCTGACCGGACAGCTCGCGGTCGAGGTCGGCGCGGCGGCCGGTGTGCTGGCCGTCGATGGCCACGCAGCACAGCAGCGACTCCGCCCCGGCCAGCAGCGCGATCAGCAACATCCCGCCGACCACGTCGTGCCAGTCGCCGCGCGGCAGCTCCGGCGGCGCCCACGCGGTGATCGCGCCGGTCAGGTCGATGCGGGTGACGTTCCAGCCGAAGACCCAGGCGGTGCCTGCGGCCACGAGCAGCGCGGCCAGCGGGGCCGGGATCGCCCGGATGTGCTGCGGGAGCCGTCCCCAGACGAGCATGACCGTGACGGTGAGCACGCCGACCATGACCTTGTGGCCGTGCATGTCGAGGATCTGGCCGGGGAGCTGGGTCAGGTTGGCCAGCGCGGAGTGCTGCGGGCTGCCGCCCAGGACCACGTGGAGCTGGGCGAGCGCGATGATGATGCCGACGCCGGCCAGCATGCCGTGCACGACGGCGGGCGAGACGGCCAGCGCCGCCCGGGCCACTCTGAACACGCCGAGCAGCACCTGGACGGCGCCCGCGAGGATCGTGATGACGCACGTGGCGCGCCAGCCGTAGGTGTGCACCAGGCCCGCGACCACCACGGTCAGGCTGGCCGTCGGCCCGCTCACCACGACGGCCGAGCCGCCCAGCAGGCCGACGACGATGCCGCCCACGGCGGCGGCGATCAGGCCCGCCGCCAGCGGCGCCCCGGCGGCCATGGCGATGCCCAGCGACAGGGGCACCGCGATGAGGAACACCACCAGTGACGCCGGGAGGTCGTATCTGAGAGTTTGCAGGAAGCTACTCTCGGTAGTCGATTTACTCATGCGGCACACCTTAGAGCGCGGAACCACGAACGTTCAGACATGCCGCCATCCGGCTCCGTGGCGGCCGGGGATTTGCGCCGGTCCGCGCGGCGCACGGCGGGAACCGCTAGGCTCGGCGCCGGGGCCCGCATCGACAAGGAGTCGCCTCATGCCGGCCTTTCTCACCCGCGTCGTCACCGCCGCCCTGGCGGTGGGCGTCGCCGCCGTCCCGGCCCCCGCGCTGGCGGACGTCTACGCGGACTACGCCGACCTGGCCGCCCACGAGGTCGAGGGCGTCGACTACCGGGTCGTCCACCGGCTCCCGGCGGGCGCCGGGGTGTCACATATCGCCATCCACGGCGGCGCGATCGAGGCGGGGACGTCCCAGCTCGCCGGGCACGCGGCCGGCCAGGGGAACTACGCGTTCTATGCCTTCGAGGGCGTCAAGCCCACCGGGAACAGCGCCCTGCACCTCACCTCCACCCACTTCGACGAGCCGCGCGCGCTCGCCGTGCAGTCGGCCGTGTCCGCCACCGTCTCCTGGCACGGGGCCTCCGGCGCCACGCCGGCCACCTACGTCGGCGGGCGCGACGAGGAGCTGATCGAGAGGGTCGGCGCGGCGCTGGAGGAGGCGGGGTTCGCGGTCGCCGCGGCCGTGCCGCCCGAGCTGGCCGGCACCAGCCCGCGCAACATCGCCAACCGCAACCTGCGCGGCATGGGCGTGCAACTGGAGGTCAGCGAGGGGCAGCGCCGGCGCTTCTTCGAGCAGGGCAGGCTGAGCCGGGCGTGGATCGAAGACCCGGCCCACTGGACGGCCGACTTCCACGCCTACGTCGCCGCCGTGCGGGACGCGCTGTCCGGCTAGGCGACCTTGGACGAGGTCGCCGTCCACGTGTTGCAGGCACCCGGCTTGCCCGCCTTGTACCCCTTGTCCAGCCAGTACAGGCGGTTCGCGGTCTTGCCCTGGAACCTGTTCGGCCAGAACTCCGGCACCTTGACGACCGGCTTCCAGTCCTTCACCTGACGTCCCAGCGCCTTGGCGGACACGCCGGTGAAGCAGCCGATCTGCAGGTAGTAGCGGCGGTTGTGCTCGTCCATGACCGACTCGGACGCGTCGTTCTCCAGCGCCCACCACGCCTTGCCGATGCCGGTCTGGCCGGTCACCACCCCGCCCCACGTCCGCGTGATGGCGGTGAACACGGCCACGTCGCTCTTGGCCTTGATCCAGTCGCCGGCCAGCCGGACGCGGATGTCCGTGGCACAGATCTCGGAGAAGGACTCGGAGACGGTCATGCCGGTGGAGCAGGACTCCTTGTCGTCGGCGTCCTTGAAGACCACCTTGACCGGGACGAAGCCCTTGATGGCCGGCTTCCACGCCTTGTTGAGGCAGCCGACCAGCTTGGTGACGTACTTCTTGGTGGAGGCGCTGCTGGTGCCCTTGGTCAGCTTGCAGGCGACCTTGGGCAGCTTGGCCGCCTTGTAGAGGGCGTTGTGGGTCAGCTCGGGGGCGCCCTTGATCGGCTCGGCGAGCGCGGGAGCGCCGAGAAGGGCCAGCCCCAGGGCGGTCCCGACGGATAAACGGATGATCATAAGGCGGAATCCTACGGGGCCGCGACAGTCCCTGATGACATGAACGATGGGCGAAATGTCCGCTTTCATGGTTAGATGCGGGACGTCCAGCGTGTCACGCCCGTGGAGGAAGCCCATGCGAAAACCCCTTGGGGCACTCGCCGCCGTGCTCAGCCTGGCCGCCTGCGGCCCGTCGCCCGCCGAGTTGCAGGCCGGCCGCACCGTGTCGGCACCTGCCGAAGAACCGTCCCAGACCCCGCCCCAGACCCCGGCCGCGACCCCGACTGCGACGCCCGAGCCGGACGACTGCCGCGTCAGCGTGGCCGCCCCGGCCATCACCGCGCGGACGATCCAGACCTCGGCCGTCCGCCGCGAGTGCACGCGCCCGGCGCTGCTGCGCGTCCGGATCAAGCGCGCCGTGCCCGGCGAGGACCCGGTCGTCAAGAGCGGCGCGGTCAGACAGGACCGCATCACGCTGAAGATGCCCTGCAAGGCGGGCACCTACTACGCGGTGGCCACCGACTACCGCAGCCGCGCCGCCACGTCCAAGGCCGTGCGGCTGACCTGCCCCGTCCCCAAGCCGACCGCCACCCCCAGTGCCAGCCCCACCCGCGTGCCCAGCCCCGCCGCCACGGCGAAGAAGACGACCGTGTCGTCGGTCGGCTCGGCGCTGGAGAACGAGGTCGTCCGGCTGACCAACGCCGAGCGGGCCAAGGGCGGCTGCCGCGCGCTGACGCACGACGCGAAGCTGCGCAGGGCGGCGTTCGGGCACTCGGCCGACATGGCGGAGAACGACTACTTCGACCACGACTCCCAGGACGGGCGCGACATGATGGACCGCATCCGCGCGACCGGCTTCGGCGGCTCTGCGTGGGCGGAGAACATCGCGATGGGCCAGCGGTCGGCCGCCGCCGTCGTCCGGGACTGGATGAACAGCGACGGTCACCGTCAGAACATCATGAACTGCACCTACACCCACATCGGCGTGGGCGCGGCCAAGGACGGCAAGGGGCAGATCTACTGGACGCAGGACTTCGGCGCCCGCTGAGGCTCACCCGGTCACGCGAGGGCGGCGCGCACCTGGCTCTCGGCGCTTCTGGCCAGCAGGGCGCGCACCTGCTGCGGCCGTCCCGCCGGGACCGGCCCCAGCGGGGCGGACACGCGCACCTCGGCGCGCAGGTGGCGGGTGGCGACCACGCGCAGGAGTGAGGCGGTGATGGGGTCGTCGCAGGCCCAGCTTCCCCGCGTGGACGGGAGGTCGCCCTCGTGGTAGCGCAGCGCGGCGGCCCGGATCACGGCGTCCGCGTCGATCGCGGCCTGGAAGACGGCGGGCCGGAAGGCGCCGGTCCTGACGCCGCGCGAGGCTGCGCCTTCGGGGAAGGCGATCACGGTGTCGCCGTCCCGCAGCGCCCGCGCGACGGCGCGGACGGCCGCCCGCGCGTCCTCCCCGTCGATGAACAGGGTGCCGCCGGCCGCCGCCAGCGCTCCGACGATCGGCCGTCTGCGCAACTCCCGTCCGGCCAGGGGGCGGGCGGGCACGGTCGCCGCCAGCACCAGCGGGTCGAGCCAGGAGACGTGGTTGGCCACGATCAGCGCGCCGGCGCTCGTCCCGCCGCTCGCCCCGCCGCCCTGGTCGATGATGAGCCGCACGGTGACCCCGATCGCGCGCAGGAGCAGCCTGGCCTCGTTCTTGACGAGGCGGGTCCGCCACGTCGCGGGCGCCAGGCACAGAACGGGATACAGCGGCAGGGCCGCGACCAGCACCACCGCCACGGCGCACAACCGGGCCGTGCGCCGCAACGGTCCGGCGGCGGCCACCGCGGGGGGCAGGCAGGCGGTCGGGGTGCGGGTGGCGGGATCGGGCATGGCATCCTCCAGATCGGCGACGCGACTACTCAGCGTGGTAGCGATGGAGATCTTGAGCGAGCATAATCGCAGGTAGCAAGGGCTTTGCCAAAGCTTTACTTACGAGACTGTCACTTAAAGTTACCGGATTGGCAAGCTGAGCGTGCCGCCAGGAAGCCGCGCGCGGCACCCGGGAAAGGACACTCCACGTGAGCGACTGGGTAGGTCCCGCTGCATGAACACCGATCGGGGAACACGCGAGGCCGTCATCATCGCCGGAGCCGGGATGGCGGGGCTCGCCTGCGCCGTCCGGCTGCACGAGGCCGGCGTGCCGGTGCGCGTGCTGGAGGCCTCCGACGACGTCGGCGGCCGGGTGCGCACCGACGTCATCGGCGGCTTCCGGCTGGACCGCGGCTACCAGGTGTTCAACACCGCCTACCCCGAGGCCCGCCGTCTCCTCGACCTCGGCGCGCTCGACCTGCGACCCCTCGCCTCGGGGCTGCTCGTGCAGGGCCGCACCGCCCGCGCCAGGGTGATGCTGCCGTGGCGGCACCCCCGGCACGCGCTCAGCGGGCCGCTGTCCGGCGCCGGCACGCTCGCCGACCACGCCGTGCTGGCCGCCCTCACCGCACGCGACCTGCTGCTGCCCGGTTCCTGGCTGCGCGGCGGACGCGAACGGCGCACCGACGACGAGCTGCGCTCCTGGGGCATGTCCGAGAAGATGATCGACTGCCTGATCCGTCCCTTCCTCGCGGGGGTGCTGCTCGAACGCGACCTGGAGACCTCCAGCCGGATGTTCCACCTGTTCTGGCGGTCGTTCGCGCGCGGCACCATCGGCGTGCCCGCGCTCGGCATGGGGCGCATCCCGCGCCTGCTCGCCGACCGGCTGCCGCCCGGCGCCGTCACGCTCGGCGCCCGGGTGAGCGAGGTCACGGCCGGCGGCGCGCGGCTCGCGGACGGCACCGTGATCGAGGGCCGCGCCACGGTGGTCGCCGCCGACCCCGTGTCGGCCGGCGAGCTGCTGAGCGAGATCGAGGTGCCGCCGATGCGCGCGGTGACCACCTTCTACCACGCCGCGCCCCGCTCCCCCGTGCGCGAGCCGATCCAGATCATCGACGCCACCGGGGCCGTCACCGACACCCTGGTGCTCACCGACGCCGCCCCCGAGTACTCCGGTGACGGGCGGGCGCTGGTGTCCACGTCCGTGCTGGGCCTGGACACCGACGAGCGGCCGGTCCGGCGGCGCCTGGGCGAGATCTACGGGGACACCTCCGGCTGGGAGCACCTGGCCACGTACCCGATCCCGGCCGCGCTGCCCGCGATGCCGCCGCCGTACCCGCTGCGCCGGCCGGTGCGGCTGCGCGCCGGTCTGTACGTGTGCGGCGACCACCGCGACACCGGGTCCCTCCAAGGGGCGATGGTGTCGGGGCGGCGCGCGGCCCAGGCCGTCCTCGCCGACCTCCGGGCCGCCCTCAGGCGGACGACCCGCTCCTCCGCTCACCGCTGACCTCGTAGTCGCCGAACGCGCGGCGCTGAGGATCCTCAGGGCCGCGCGTTTGCCGAACGCGCGTTCAGCCGGTTCGATGACCTGCGTGCCCCGCTCGTTCCCCTCACTCGCCCGGACGCTCGCGATCATCGGCCTGCTCGCGCTGACCGGCTGCACCCTCCCGGCCGGTCCGCCGCCGATGCCGCCCACCGGCGTCTACGACCACGACACGGCGGGCGAGAACTCCCGGGCCGAACCCGCCCCTGGTAGTGGCACGTCCGGCGCCCTGACCCGGCCACTGACGGCGGCGGGCTGGTTCTGCGCGCAGGCCAGGAGCAACGCGGACGGCCGCGCCCTGTGGTGCCGGATCGGCCGCCGCGACGCGTCGGACACGGTCAGCGCGCAGGCCGCGCACTTCCTGCTCGACAGCCGCGACCGGCTCGCCTGGGCCTGGTTCCCGCCCGCCGACCAGGACGCCGCCGGCCACGTCACCGCGGCCGCCACGTCGGCGCTCGGCACGATCTGGACCGGCGCCCCTGAGCGCATCCGGCAGGAGATCGACGACCACACGCGGGAGACGCACGAGATCCCCTCGGCCGTCGCGTGGCGGGACGAGCACGCGGACTACCACTTCTCCGACCTCGACGGCCTGATCGTCACCGCCGGTGACGCCGCCGTACGGCGCTGGCCGTCCGGCGGCGAGCACTACGCCACCACCATGAGCTCCGCCGTGCGGGACCTCCTGGCGGGCGGCTACGACTGCCACTATCCGCCGCAGACGAACTGCAACCGCGTGCAGTCCAACGGCTACTTCGAGGTCACGCTCCGCGAGGACCAGATCATCACGGCCCGGTTCGGCATCGGCAGCCTGATCGAGGCGGGGCGGCAACGGCATCCGCTGAGCCAGGAGTTCCCGCACGGGCTCACCTTCCTGACGGACGCGGTGCGCGGGCCCGTCACCGAACGCCTCGAACAGTCGCGCCGCGAGGGGACGAGCTTCGCGGGCATCGTGGCCGGCACCGTCGTGATCATCGACGCGGATCGCGGAGCCGTGGACGGCGACGACCTGGTCGCCTACCTCCGTGTCCAGATCGGAGCGCCGCTGGCGGCCACCCTGCCGCTGTGACGGCCGCTGTGACGGTTGAACCTTGCTCAGGACGCCGCCCGTACCTCTCAGGAGCAAGCAACCCCTTGAGAAGGGCCGACCATGACCAAGCGCACCCTCGCTCTTCCCGGTCTGGCCGTCGCCACGGCCATGATCGCCACCTCCGTCACCCCGGCCGCCGCGCAGTCGAGCACCCCCGTCTACCTGGCCGCCTCCCTCACGGGCGCCAACGAGGTCCCCGCCCAGGGCACGAAGGTCGGTGACACCGACGGGAACGCGCTCGCCGTGTTCCGCATCCACGGGGAGCGCGTGGACTACGCGGTGCGGTGGCACAAGGTGAAGGCGCCCAGCGGGTTCCACATCCACCGGGGCGCGGCGGGCGAGAACGGCGACGTCAGGATCCCGTTCTTCGCCACGGCGCTGCCCGCCCAGCTCCACGCCGTCAAGGGCACGGTCTTCGTCAAGGACCGCGCCCTGCTCGGCCGCATCCTGGCCAACCCGCAGAACTGGTACGCCAACCTGCACAACGCCGAGTTCGGCGGCGGCGCCGTACGGGCCCAGCTCCACCGCGTCCGGCCGGTGTCGATGGAGTCGGTGCTGGCGCACGGCTTCGGCCGCACGCTGACGGCCCAGGCCGACGGGCGCCAGGAGATCCCGGCGCCGGGCACGAAGGTCGGCGACGGCAACGGGCGGGCCGCCTGGCTGGTGCAGCCGGAGGGGCGGCGGGTGTGGTTCGCCGCCGCCTGGAAGAAGATCAGCGCCCCGACGGCCGCGCACATCCACCGCGCGCCCAAGGGCAAGAACGGGCCCGTGGTGGTGCCGTTCTTCGAGGCCAAGGGCGGGCTGCCGGCCAGCGTCAACGGGCTGGCGGGCAGCTCCACGACGTCGGCGGCCGTGTCGCGGCGCATCTGGAAGAACCCCAGGAACTGGTACGCCAACCTGCACAACGCCAAGTTCCCGGGCGGGGCGGTGCGGGGGCAGCTCTACCGAGGGGACTGGTGACCAGCCCACACCTGTCGCGCCGCGTCTTGACGTTCCGCGTCCCAGGGGTGACGGTCGAGGGCGAGTCCCACCGATCAGCGGGTAGGCGGCGATGTTGCACAGACTCCTTGCTCTCACGCTGGTCGCGGCCACCCTGACCGCGACCCCGGCGGAGCCGGCGTACGACGTGCTGGTCTTCTCCAAGACCGCCGGTTTCCGCCACGACGCGATCCCCGCGGGCATCGAGGCGATCCGCGACCTCGGCGCGGCCGACGACTTCTCGGTCACGGCCACCGAGGACGCGAACGCCTTCGCGAGCCTGTCCGGCTACGAGGCCGTGGTCTTCCTGAACACCACCGGCGACGTGCTCGACGACGCCCAGCAGACGGCCTTCCAGCAGTACGTGGACGGTGGCGGCGGCTACGTGGGCGTGCATGCGGCGGCCGACACCGAGTACGACTGGCCGTACTACGGGAAGCTCGTGGGCGCGTACTTCAGGAACCATCCGGCCATCCAGCAGGCCACCGTCCGCACGGAAGACCGGGCGCATCCCGCGACCGCGCATCTCGGCCCCACGTGGACGCGTACCGACGAGTGGTACAACTACCGCACCAACCCCCGCGCGTCCGTACATGTCCTGCAATCTCTGGACGAGAGCAGTTACAGCGGCGGCGACATGGGCGGCGACCACCCCATCACCTGGTGCCACCCGCAGGAGCGGGGCCGCGCCTTCTACACCGGGCTCGGCCACACCATCGAGTCCTACGCCGACCCGGCGTTCCGCGACGTGCTGCTGGGCGGCATCCGGTACGCGGCCGGGACGGTCAAGGCCGACTGCCGTCCGGAGAACGGCTACAGCTCGCTCTACGACGGCGACACCACCGGCTGGTCGCAGGCGGGCCCCGGCGGGTTCGCGAACGCGGACGCCACCCTGACCTCGCAGGGCGGGCTCGGCCTGTTGTGGTACTCGGCGGAGGAGTTCGGCTCGTACTCGCTGAAGCTGGACTGGCGGGTGACCGGCGACAGCAACTCGGGCGTGTTCGCAGGCTTCCCCGCGTCGGACGATCCGTGGTCGGCGGTGAACAACGGGTACGAGGT
Source organism: Nonomuraea monospora (assembly GCF_039531895.1). Lineage (NCBI taxonomy): Bacteria > Bacillati > Actinomycetota > Actinomycetes > Streptosporangiales > Streptosporangiaceae > Nonomuraea > Nonomuraea monospora. The sequence continues at coordinate 3,594 of NZ_BAAAQX010000037.1, read as the reverse complement.
GCAGATCGACGCCACCGACGCCCCGGACCGCACGACCGGCTCGATCTACGGGTTCCAGGCCGCCGACCTGGCCGCCCGCGACGCCGCGCTGAACCCGCCCGGCTCGTGGAACACCTACGAGCTGCTGGTGGAGGGCGAACGGCTGCGCGTCTACCTGAACGGCGTGCTGATCAACGACTTCACCAACACCGACCCCCGCCGTTCGCTGCGCCAGGGGCACGTCGGCATCCAGAACCACGGGGACGCCGACCAGGTCGCCTTCCGCGACATCCGCGTCAAACGCCTGGAGATCACCGTGGAGGGCGAGGCGTGCACGGCGGGCGACGGGGTGCGGGTGGTGCGGCGCGGCTCCGCGAGCGGCGGCAAGGTGCTCGGCCGGATCGACGACGGCGACTGGGCGGGCTACGGGCGCGTCTCCGTGGCGGGCGCGACGGGCTTCTCGGCGCACGTGTCCGCCAGAGGTGGCGGTGCGATCCAGGTGCGGGCGGGCACGCCCGCCGGGCCGCTGCTCGGCACGGCCGTCGTGCCCGCCGCGAAGGGACGGGGCGAGCGCGTCACCGCCACGCTGGCCACCGGCTCGGCCTCCGGCCCCGTGCACCTGGTGTTCGAGGGCGGCGGGTTCGACCTGGACTCCTTCACCCTGCGGTACGCCCGCTGACCGCTCACCGGACGCGCCGCACCCGGATGCCGTGGGCGTCGGCGCGTTCGGTGCCGCCCGCGTCGACGTTCGTGATCGGGATCAGGCCGCGCACCTGCCCGGAGCGGCCGTCGTCGGTCATCCGCACGATGAGCATGCCGGGATCGTGGCCGTGGGAGGAGTGCGGGTCGCCGGACAGCGGGTTGGGCCCGCGCGTGGAGGCGAACGCCCATGCGTGGTCGGGTGAGGACGCGAACAGGTCGACGGTCGGGTCGGCGCTGTACGGGGAGGTGAGCGGCACCGTGTTGACCCGGGTGCCGGTGCGGCCGTCGAAGACCTCCACCACGTTGGCGTCGCGGTCGCCGACCCAGACGTGGCGTTCGCGGGCGCTGACGGCGGTGCCGTGGGCGTCGCGTTCCGGGGTGTCGTCGTCGAAGAGCCGCTCGACGGCGGGCGTGTTGGGCGGGTTGGCGGCCGAGTAGCCGCCGCGCGGCATCCGGAAGACGCTGAACTGGTCGAGGTTGGCCGGGGTGCCGCCGCCGCCGTCGCCGTAGACGGAGCCCTTGGCCTCGACGAAGCCGCAGCCGTTGGCGGGCACGTGCGTGGCGTCGTACTCGCCGGCGATCGCCATCGGGGTGGCGCGCCAGTCGACGACGAACATGCCGCCGCCGCGCAGGCTGACGAAGACGGGGCCGTTGTCGGAGGCGATGAACGGGCAGATGGGCGCGTTGTCGGGGCGCACGGCGGGGGCCTGGCAGGGCGCGCCGGACGGCGTGGTGCAGCCGGCCAGGTCGAGCGTCGCGGCGGGCTCCTGGGTGAAGGTGCCGGTGGCGTAGTCGGTGCGGACGCGCTCCAGCTTCTTGCCGTTCTGGTTGGCGATGACGAGGTAGCGGTCGTCGCCGGTGGGCCACAGGGCGTGCGCCTGGCGGGCGCCGCCGGCTCCGGTCTCGGTCTCGACGCAGGTGAGGGGGCGGCGGGTGGCGGCGTCGAAGATGACGACGTGGCCGCTGGCGACGAAGGCGAGCGCCGCGTGCGTCCCGGCCTGGTTGAACACGATCATGTGCGGCCTGACCGGGTTCCTGCCGGTGGCGGACAGGCACAGGGCGGACGTGGCGCCCGCCAGGTCGATCACGCCGGTCGGGCGCGCGGCGGACAACCTTCTGGTGACGTCGCCGCCGTCGTAGACGTGGATGTAGCCGCCGTACGCGAGGCCGTTGCTGTCGGACTGGTCGACCAGCCAGATCTCGTACGCGTCACGGCCGGGGGCGGCCGAGGCGGCTCCCAGGGTGAGCGTCATCAGGAGTGCGGCGATCACGGCACGCCACTTCACGGCGCCTCCCAGGGGCGTCTCGAGCACCGATGGTCGCCTGCAGTGTCTCCGCGATCTCGCGCCCCGGCAAGGGTCACTCCACGAGGTCGGTCAGGGGGCGGCGGACCGCGCCCTTGTCGTCGAAGGTGACGCCCAACCTCATGATCATCTGCGGGTGCTCGCCCGAGCAGAGCTCGTGGCGCAGGAACTCGCGCAGCAGGTCCATCTCCAGCGCCTGCGTGTGGAAGGCGGCGCTGACGCCGTGCGCGGCGGCGCTCAGCAGCACGCGCTGCAGCGCCTGCCCGCAGGCCAGCCACTCCTCGCGGCCGTCGCCCCCGGTGGTGAGCAGGGCAGGCACACCGAGCGAGGCGCCCTCGGCCTCCTCGCCGCCCCAGTCGTGACGCCAGGAGTAGTCGCGCTGCGGGAAGTGCGGCTCGGTGCGCGCGGCGGTGCGCGGGTAGGCGTCGGCGGGCACGCCGTCCTTGCGGCTGCTGCCCGGCGGACGCGCCCAGCGGATCACCTCCAGGCTCCAGCGCCGGTCCGCCGCCTGCACGGCCTGGGCGGCGCGGGTGAGCGCGGCGAGCACGTCCACCGCGCCGGGCGCGAGGACGGGGGTGAGCCTCGCGCCCTCGTCCGCCGCCGCGGCGGCCAGCCGGTCGAGGAGCTTGCCGGGCACGGGCAGGCCGGTGAAGCCCGCGCGGTGGGTACGGCGGCGCTCGATGTGCTCGCCGAGCAGGCGGGTCGCCTCGTCGGGCGGCGTCGCCGGGCCCGGCCTGACGGTGGCGAGCAGCGACGGGCGGTCGGGGTCGGGCAGGACGCGGACGACGGGTTCGAAGCCGTGGCAGCGCAGCGCCGTACGCAACGTGAACAGTGCGGCGCCGCAACTGATCAGCAGCTCGCGCCCGGACGCGTCACCGACCCTGAGCTTCCTGCCGGTGTCGGCGCGCAGGCCGATCTCCTCTTCCGACACCGAGAACGTCCACGGCTGGGTGTTGTGCACGGACGGCGCCCAGCGGGCGGCCTCCACGGCGGCGTCCAGTGCGGCCTTCACCGAACGATCGATCATGACCTCGTCCCTTCACCTCGCTGTTCGCCCAGCGCATCACGGCTCGGGCGGCCAGGATCAGGGCCGAAGGTCCTACAGGGAAGGGCCGGTGGGCCCCAGGGGGACTTCCCAGCACAGGCGGGTGCCGCCCCCGCCGGGCGCCTCCAGGCGGGCGGCGCCGCCGAGCCGCTGGGCGCGCTCCTCGATGTTGCGCAGGCCGCTGCGCCGCCCGGCCTCCCCGACGCCGGTGCCGTCGTCGCTCACCACCAGCGCGAGCCGGTCGCGGCCCACCTCGACGGACACCTCCGCCCGCCGGGCGTGGGAGTGCCGCACCACGTTGGACAGCGCCTCGCGCAGCACGGCCAGCAGGTGCTCGGCGACCGGCTCCGGCACCACGGTGTCGAGCTGACCTTCCATGTGCAGCCCCGGCATGAACCCGAGGTGGCCACCCGCCCCCTCGACCAGCTCCACGATCCGGCCCCGCAGCCCCGGCGCGACCTCGCCCACCGGCCCCTGCAACGCGAAGATCGACGAGCGGATCTGCCGGATCGTCCCGTCCAGCTCGTCGATCGCGTGCTGCAGCCGCTTCGACGCCTCCGGGTG
>NZ_BAAAQX010000036.1:0-134143 GCF_039531895.1 Nonomuraea monospora | reverse complement strand
GCCTCCGCTCGCGCCGCCTCCGCTCGCGCCGCCTCCGCTCGCGCCGCCTCCGCTCGCGCCGCCTCCGCTCGCGCCGCCTCCGCTCGCGCCGCCGCACCCTTCGCGCCGCCGTCCCACCCGCCTGGGCGGCCACCTTCCCGCAGCGATCGCATCCACCTGAGCGGCCACCTTCCCGTCACGGCCCCGTCCCCTCCGGCTTGACTGCCGCTCTCCCGTCGCGCTGGGAAAGTGTCGCCCCGGGCGGATAGCGTGCAAGCGTCATGTCTACCGAAGCCGCGGCTAACGACCTGATCGGCCGGGAACATCCCGCCGCGCTGCTGCGTGCCGAGCTCACCCGGCTCATCGACAGCCACGGCGGCCTGGTGCTGGTCACCGGCGAGGCGGGCATCGGCAAGACCACGCTCGTCACCAGCACGGCAGGCGAGGCCAGGCGGCGCGGTGTGCTGGTGGTGGGCGGCGCGTGCTGGGATTCCGGCGGCGCCCCGGGTTACTGGCCGTGGGTGCAGGTCATCAGGGCGGTACGGCGCGCGGCCGAGCCGGAGGAGTGGGCGGCGGCCGAGGAGGCGGCGGGCGTCGGCCTGGCGACCCTGCTGGGCGAGACCCGCGCACCCACCGACGCCCGCCAGCGCCCCGACACGTTTACCGAACGCCCTGCGGACGCGCCCCGCCTCACCGACACGTCCACCGAACGCCCTGCGGACGCGCCCCGCCTCACCGACACGTCCACCGAACGCCCTGCGGACGCGCCCCGCCTCCCCGACGCGACTGGCGAGCGCCCCGCAGATGGTCGCCGACTCTATGACACGTCCGCCGAACGCCCCGCCGACGCCTTCCAGCTCTTCGACGCCGTCACCTCCGCCCTGGTGGCGATCTCCCATCGACGCCCGGTCCTCGTCGTCATCGACGACCTGCACGCCGCCGACCCCGCCTCGCTACGCCTGCTGGAGTTCGCCGCGCGGCAGACGTGGTTCGAGCGGCTGCTGCTGATCGGCACCTACCGCGACGCCGAGGTGGAGCCGATCGACCACCCCCTGCGCGACCTGCTGTCACCGCTCGTGGCGAAGGCCACCACGATCACCCTCACCGGCCTCGACCGCCCGGGCGTCGCCGCGCTGATGGCCCGTACCGCAGGCCACGACCCGCCGCCCGACCTGGTGGCGGAGGTTCATCTGCGGACGGGCGGCAACCCGTTCTTCGTCGAGCAGACCTCCAGGCTGTGGCGCAGCGGCGGGTCGGCGAGCGCCGTCGCGCCCGGCATCCGCGACGCGCTGCTGCGGCGGCTGTCCCTGTTGCCGCGCCAGGTGTCGGAGCTGCTGCCGTCCGCGGCGGTGCTGGGGCGGGAGTTCCACCGTCAGGTGCTGGCCGCCGCCATCGGGGCTCCGGTGGCGCACGTCGATCGGCTGCTGGAGCTGGCCGTGGTGGCCAAGCTCGTGGTGACGAGGGGCGGCGGCGTGTTCGCGTTCGCGCACGACCTGGTGCGGGAGACGCTGTATGACTCGCTCGACGACCCGCAGGACCGCCATGCCGCCGTGGTCGCCGCCGTGGAGAGCTCTCCGGCGCTGGCGGGCCGGCTGCCGCCGAGCGACCTGGCCAGGCACGCCTACCTCGCCGGCGACCGGCTCGACGCGGAGCGGGCGATCGTCCTGCTGCTCGACGCGGCCCGCGAGGCCAGGGGGCGGCTGGCGGCCGAGGAGCAGATCGCTCACCTGCGCAGGGCGTACGAGCTGAGCGCCGCCGCGGGCCCGCACCGGCGCGGCCTGATCGCGCTGGACCTGGGCAGGGAGCTGCACCACGACGGCGAGCGCGAGGAGGCCAGGCGGCTGTTCGAGGAGGCGGCGGCCATTGCCCGCGACACCGACGACCCGGAGCTGCCCGCCCGCGTCGCGCTGGTCTTCCACGGTCACTACGGCCGCGACCAGGCGCTCGACCTACTCAGGGACGCCCACCGCAGGCTGGTCGGCGGCCCGGCGGTGCCCGACGAAGGGCTCGCCACGGCGCTGGTCCTGCATCTGGCGACGCGGGCCAGGCAGGGCGGTGACGACGACGCGCTGGCGTTCAGCCTGTGGGCGCATCACGACATCATCTGGGGGCCGGGCACGGCGGCCGAACGGGTGGCGCTGACGGGCGAGCTGATCGCCGTGGCGGTCCGCACCGCCGACCCCGACCTCGAACACTTCGCCAGCGCCCTGCGCTGGGTGGCCATGATCGAGCAGGGCGACCCCCGCTACCTCGACGAGTTCCACGCCTACGTCGCCAGGGGGCGGCGCAGCGAGCGTCCGCACCTCGTGATGTCCACCCATGTGGACGCGAGCATCATCGCCGGCCTCGAAGGCCGCTTCGCCGAGGCCGAGTCGCTGCTGGAGTCCGTACACACGGAGGCCAGGCACGAGCACTTCGCGTTCATGCTCAAGCACCACCAGTGGGCGCTGATGGCCTTACGCGGCAGCACCGACGGGCAGGAACGGCTGCTGCGCGAGCTGAGAGGCTCGGGCCATCCCTGCGTGCCGCTGCTGGAGGCGCTGACGGCGCTGCGGTCCGGCGACCTCGACACCGCGTTGCGGCGACTTGACGACGAGGAGCCTGACGATCGCATGATCCAGCCGATCTGGCTGCGCTTGCAGGCTGAGCTCGCCGCCGTCACCCAGGACCCTGAGCTGTGCGCCGGTGTGCGGGCGCGGCTGGCGCCGCTTCGGGGGCAGTGGGCGGTGTCCCTGTTCGGGTGGGAGATCAGCGGGCCCTACGACCTGTGGCTCGGTCGTGTGGACGCCGCGCGGGGGCGCTGGGCGGAGGCCGTCGAGGAGCTCACCGCCGCTCATCGGGCGGCCGATGCCATGCGGGCGCGGCCGTGGTCCGTGCTCGCCCGCGCCCACCTCGCCGAGACGCTGCTCGCTCGCGCCGCGCCTGGTGACGCGCGGGCCGCCGACGTTCTGCTGGAGGGGGTGTGGCGGGAGGCGGAGGAGCTGGGGATGCGGCAGGCGCTGGAGCACGTACGCCTCACGCCGCCTGGCGAGCGGGCTTTCGGGCAGGCACGAACGGGGCCGCCGGGTGACGAACCTCCAGCACGGACGGGACCGCTGGGAGGGGTCCCGCCAGCGCCCACGGGGGCGTCCGGAGACGAGCAGGCAGCACCATCCGGCGATCACAAAGGAGCCTCGCCCGCGCAGGAGACGTCCGGCGAGTTCCGGCGTGACGGCGCGGTCTGGGCGCTGACGTTCGCCGGCCGTTCGGCGCACCTGCCCGACGCCAAAGGCCTGCGCGACCTGCACACCCTGCTGAGCCGCCCAGGCGACGACGTGCCCGCCGTGACGCTGCTGGCCCCCGAGGGCGGCGAGACCGTCGTGGCGGCCCGCCGCCTGGGCGGCGACGAGGTGCTCGACGACGAGGCCAGGTCCCGGTACCGCCGCCGCCTGGCCCGGCTGGACGAGGAGATCGACCGCGCCGCCAGCTTGGGAGACGACGACCGGGCGGCGGAGTTCGACAGGGAGCGGGCCGCGCTCCTGGCCGAGCTGCGTGCCGCGGCCGGGCTGGGCGGGCGTACGCGCCGGCTGGGCGACGAGGCGGAGCGCGCCCGCAAGACCGTGACGGCCCGCATCCGCGACACGCTCCGCAAGCTCGACCACGCCCACCCCGAGCTGGCCGCCCACCTGCGCGCCGCCGTCTCGACCGGCTCCACCTGCCGCTACCACCCCCAAGAGGCGATCGCCTGGCGCCTGTAGCGGGCCGCTGACGATGAACCTTTCATCGCTCCCGGCCGCGTCCGCGCTGGTCATCGGAGCCACGACAAGGTCGATATTGCAGCGGCCTTGACCCCCGTCGTCCAATGCACGGTGATCGCATCCACCGCCGTCCGGCCCTTCACGAGGGAGATCTGGTGCGTCGCAAACTCACCGCCCTGGCCCTGCTAACGGTCACCGCCCTGGCCACGAGCACCCCGGCGCAAGCCGCGTCCGAGCTGCAGATGGTTTACAGCAGCCTGCCCTATGACGTCTGCATCTCGTTCGGCCAGTCGGGCGTCCAGACGGGGCGCTGGCAGACGTGGTGGTGCAGCACTCACTACCCGCAGACCTACCCGGGCTACTACACCTACGACCTGTGGGCGTACGTGTACTGACGTCGCTCAGCGCGGGTTGCGCAGGCCGGCGGCCGGGTGGACGGGTGTGTCCGGCGGTTGCAGCCACTCGGGGGTGCGCCACTGCTGGACGTTCGACCAGGAGCAGGCGCGCATGGACAACGTGGCCATATCGGGCTCCAGTTGCAGGCACAGGTCGCTGGCGACGTGCCTGACCTCCCAGTAGAGCCAGTCGTTGTACGGCGAACGGTAGGTGAGGCGCCAGAGCTGGCCGGGGCTCCCGGTGCATGCCGCGCGTACAGGCCGCCGCTCCGCGGACACCCCCAGGCAGGTGTCCATGATTTTCATCTCGTAGTCGCCCCGGGCGTCGCGCCGGTAGGTGAAGGACTGGTTGGCCCGGCCGTGGCAGCCCCAGGTGACCAGGTCCGTCATGCCGGCCGCGGCGTCCAGGCAGACGCCGTTCTGTGCGCTGGCCATCGAACTGCCGAGCCCGGCGGGCATGCGGTCGGTGATCAGCCAGCGCTGCGCGGTCTTGCCGGAGACGCAGGACCGCAGCACCAGCGGCGCGCCCGCGTCGGTGGAGCCCAGGTTGGGCTCGGCGCACATGCCGCCCTGCGCGATGGCCCCGTCACCGCTCACCCGGTCGCCGCCCACCCGCCAGAGCTGCTCGGCGGAGCCGTCGCAGGCGGCGTCGGTGATGTAGCCGCCCTCGGTGCGGGCGCGGGCCTCGGGGATCAGGCAGCGCCGGGTCTGGCGGTTGCGGATCTGGAAGTGGTACGAGCCGTCGTGCTTGGCTGGCACGAGGTCCCACCGGTAGGGCGCGACGGGGCTCTTGCTGATGGTCGAGGGGCCGAGCCTGGCCCGCGGGGGAGAGTTCTCCGAGCTGGTCACGGCCAGGTACCTGCCGGGGGCGTGCCGGGAGAGTACGGCCATGTTCGGACGGTACAGCGAGCCCCGGATGCGGGCTTCCGCGTACGACACGTATCCCAGTGAGGCGACGGTCGCGCACACGACCGGCACCCCCACCAGGACTGCCGGTCGGACGCGGCGCCTGCGCCGCGGCGGCGGCTCGGGATCGACCAGCCGCCGGTAGGCCGCCAGCCAGGTGCCGGCGGTGTCGTCCGGCACGTGGTGGACGGCGAGGAAGGCGCGGATGATCGGCTCGGCGTGCTCGGCGTCGTCGAGCCAGCGCAGCGCCTGCTTGGTGACCTTCTCCAGGTCGGCCCGCCCGACGTCGAGCCCGCGCTCGGCGGCGCGCCGCTCCAGTTCGGCGAAGGACGGCGTGTTCTTCTCCTGGCGCAGCTTCTTCAGCAGCCGCTTGTATCCGGCGAGGTCCTGGGCGGTGTACGGGTCGGTCGTGCTCTCCGTACGGGCGGCCCAGCGCGCCCGGATGAGGGGCACCGCGGAGGCCAGGCAGGAGAACAGCACGGCGGGCGGGATGTGGGCGGGGTTGAGCTCGGGCTGGCCGTCGGTGGCGAAGTTGACGGAGATCCCGGCGGCGACGGACAGGAGCGCGCTCAACCCGCCGATCACGCCGATCTCCAGGGCGAGGTCGCGTACGTGCCCGCGCATCCGTCCTCCCGCGACTCGCACCATGGGTAGCGTAAGACTAACGCAAAGTATTCGTCGTGCAACCTCGCGTTCATCGGCGATCGATGGGCAGGCACGGTCGGCCAGAACGAGGAACGCTTCGGGGTAACCGTGATCAGGGCTGTGAGTTCCTTGTCCGTCCCCCAGTGCATGGGCATAGCCTGAGCACGACGCGCGGACCGAACCGGGAGTTGCCTCCTGATGCTCGACGACCTCGAAGGCAAGCGCACAGGCGAGCGGATTCAGATCATCCGTGAGCGAAAAGGCATGAGCCGACCCGTTCTGGCGGGTCTTGTCGGCTACTCGGCCGAGTGGTTGAAGGGTATCGAGTCCGGCCGGCGTCTCCCGCCCCGGCTGCCTGCGCTCGTCCGCCTGGCCGAAGTGCTCGCCGTCGGTGACGTGGCCATTCTCGCAGGGACCGACATGGACCTCGGGGGTAACGCCACCATCCCGATCAGTTCCTTCGCCCGGATACCGCACGAGGCGGTGCCCGCGATCCGCGATGCCGTACGTGCACCGCTGCTGACCGCTGACGAGCAGGTGCTGCCGGTCGCTGCGCTGCGGCAACGTACGGCGGAGGCTTGGCAGGTCTGGCACACCTCGCGCACGCATCGCACCGACGTCGGCCGCGTGCTGCCCGCGCTGATCCGGGATGCCCGCGCCGCAGTACGCAAGGCGCAGGGACAGGAGCGAAGGGACGCGTGGGCCGTGCTCGCCGACCTGTGGGCGCTCGTGCAGCATGTCATCGTGTGGGCGAGCGAGCCCGAGCTGATCTGGGTCGTCGCCGACCGGGCCATGGCCGCCGCCCAGGAGGCCGATCAGCCCGCCGCGCTCGCGGGGGCCGCGTGGACGTACGCCATCGTGCAGCGTTCCGGGGGTGACACGGACGCCGCGCTGACGCTCGCACTCGACGCCGCGGACCTGCTGAGGATGCGACTGGAGGACGGCGGGGACGAGATCCGTGCCTTGCACGGCGCGTTGTTGCTGCATGCCGCCACCACGGCGGCCCGCGCCGGGCGCGAGGGTGACGCCTGGCGGTTCTGGGACGAAGCCGCCGTCGTCGCCGATCGCCTTCCGGCGGGCTACCACCATCCGTGGACCCAGTTCGGCGGCTCCAACGTCGCGCTGCACGCCGTGTCGATAGGCGCGGACCTGACCAAGTCGGCCGCGGCGAAGGAACAGGCCGAGCGGATCGACCCCGACAGCATCCCGTCGAGGGAGCGGCGGGCCCGGCTGCACGTCGAGATCGCCCGTACCTACCAGCAGCGGCGTGACTGGTCGTCCATGCTCGACTGGCTGCAGCGGGCGTACGGGATCTCGCACGACTCGGTGCACTACAGCCCGACCGGCCGCCAGATGGCCTCGGACGCCGTCGATCAGGGCGGCCCGCTGATCGAGCGCCGGGCCCGCGGCTTCGCTCAGGAGCTCGGGCTGCCCCTGTAGACGGTGGGTGCGGCCTCCCCGGCTGGGAGATCATGGAGGGTGCCGGGGGTGGCCATATCGCGTACCGGGCGGTCCTGGCGCCCCAGGCAGTGGGCTCTCCAACGCTCGCTCCTGAGCCGGCCGACCACCCTACTTCCGGTTGTACAGCCGCATCGTCAACGTCCCGAACACCACCACCAGCACCACGGACGACCCCAGCACCCAAGCGATCTCCCCCATGTCCGGCACCCCGCCCATCAACGACCGCACCGAGCTGACCAGATGCGAGATCGGGCTGGCGTTGACGAAGACCTGAAGCCAGCCCGGCATGGTGGACGGGTCCACGTACACGTTGCTCAGGAAGGTCAGCGGCATCATCACGAGCATGCTGACGCCCATGACGGACTTCTCGTTGCGCATCAGCAGCCCGAACATCGTCCACACCCACGAGAACGCGAACGAGAACACCAGCAGCAGCCCGATCCCGAGCGCCACCCCGGCGAGGCCGCCCTGGGGGCGGAAGCCGAGCAGCAGGCCGATCAGCAGGATGACCGTGGAGGCCATGAAGTAGCGCAGGACGTCGCCCAGCAGGTAGCCGACCATGGTGGACGGGCGCCAGATGGGCAGGGTGCGGAAACGGTCGAAGACGCCCTTCTCGATGTCCTTGTTGACCTCCACGCCGGTGTACATGGTGATCATCACGACGCTCGTCACCATGATGCCCGGCAGCAGGAACTGCAGGTATTCGGTGGGTGAGCCGGCGAGGGCGCCGCCGAAGAGGTACGTGAACATCAGCGTCATCATGATCGGGAACGCGGTGACGTCGAAGAGCTGCTCGGGCACGTGCTTGATTTTCAGCATGGCCCGCCAGCCGAACGTCATCGACGCCGACCAGGCGCTGGGCCGGGGCGGCCGGGTGGTGGGCGCGAGGACCGTGGCCAGGGTCTCGGTGGCGGGAACGTAGTCGGCGGTGGTGGTCACGCTGCCTCCTCGGTGACGGTGACGGTGACGGTGGCGGTGGTGGTGGCGGGGGAGTAGGTGGTGGTCACGCGGCCTCCTCGGCGGCGGTGGTGGCGGGGTGGTCGGTGAGGGCGAGGAAGACCTCGTCCAGGCTGGGCTGGCCGAGGGAGAAGTCGTCGACGACGACGCCCGCGGCGGCGAGCCTGCCCAGCGCGCGGGCGGCCTGCGCGGCCTCGTCGCCGGTGCCGTTGACGCGGGCGGTCAGCGCCACCGGGTCGGACTCCAGGTAGACGGGCGTGTCCAGCTCCTCGGTGAGCAACCGGGAGGCTTCCGGGCGGTCGGCGGCGTCGCGGAGGCGGACGTGGATCGAGCCGGAGCCGACCGACGACTTCAGCTCGCCCGGCGTGCCCTCGGCGATGAGCCTGCCGTGGTCGATGACGGCGATGCGCTGCGCGAGCCGGTCGGCCTCCTCCAGGTACTGCGTGGTCAGCAGGACGGTGGTGCCGTGGGCGACGACGACGCGGACGATGTCCCAGACCTGGTTGCGGCTGCGCGGGTCGAGGCCGGTGGTGGGTTCGTCGAGGAAGAGCAGGTCGGGGGTGTTGAGGATGCTGGCCGCGATGTCGATGCGCCGCCGCATGCCCCCCGAGTACGTCTTGACCTGCCGCCCCGCCGCGTCCGTCAGCCCGAACGCCTCCAGCAGCTCGGCCGCCCGCTGCCGCGCGGCGGGTTTGCGGTGGCCGAGGAGGCGGGCCAGCAGGATCAGGTTCTCTGAGCCGGTCATCTCCTCGTCCACGGAGGCGTACTGGCCGGTCAGGCTGACGCGGGAGCGTACGGCGTCGGCCTCGCGCACCACGTCGTGCCCGAACACGGTCGCCTCGCCGCCGTCGGGCCGCAGCAGCGTGGCGAGCATCCGGACGGCGGTCGTCTTGCCCGCGCCGTTGGGCCCGAGCACACCGTAGACGGCGCCGGCCGGCACGGACAGGTCGAGGCCGTCCACGGCGCGCGTGTCGCCGAAGACCTTGACCAGGCCTGCGGTCTGGATGGCCAGTTCTGGCATGGGTGATCCCTTCACTTCACGAGACGTAAGGCTGGGCGCGCCGCCCCTCGCGCAGCGCGCGGCCCCACCAGGCGAGCTGGTCGAGCATGGCGGCGACGGCGCGCAGGCGGTCGTCGGTGTCGAGAGGGCGGCAGCGTTCGCCGATGCCGGCGCTCAGCAGGTCGAGCCCGACCCAGTCGCGCATGGTCACGGCGTGCAGGGCGGTGAAGACGGTGCGGAGCTGCTCGACGGTGTGGTGGCCGCGCGAGCCCGAGCCGTAGGCGACGACGCCGACCGGCTTGGCCTGCCACTCGTCGTAGGCGAAGTCGATCGCCTGCTTGAGCGAGGCGGGGAAGCTGCGGTTGTACTCGGGGGTCACCACGACGAACGCGTCCGCGCCGGACACGGTGGCGGTGAACCGCCGCATGGCCGGCGTGGCCCGCTCCGGGTAGCAGGGCGGGAAGGCGTACGCGGCCAGGTCGAGCACCTCGACGGCGAGGTCGTCGCGTAGCCGCGCCCGCTCGGCGATCCAGGCGCCGACCGTGTCGCAGACGCGGCCCTCCCGGGTGCTGCCGATGATCACCGTGACGTTGAGCGGTTCGTCGGCCGTCATTGGTGTCACCCCCTCTCATGGAGGAGGCGCTAGACGGGCCGCTAGATCGGATCTAGCGGGCCCGCGACGCCTGGACGAGCACCTCGCCCGCCGCCGTCCGCACGTACAGGACGGACCGGCCGGCCCGCCGCCGCTCGACCAGCCCCGCGTCCAGCAGCACGCGCAGGTGGCGGCCCACCGAGCCGAGCTTCTGGCCGGTCACGGCGACCAGGTGGGTGGTGCTCATGGGGGTCGCCAGCAGCACCAGCAGCCCGGCCCGCGCGGCGCCGACGAGCGCGCCGAGCCCGGCGGGGACGGGACGGCGGTCGTGGTCCTCGGCGAGCACCCCGAGGCACGGGTAGACGACGGCGTACCGCTCGCGTCCCTCCCACGACACCCATCCGGCCCGCGGCGTCACCGGCATGAACAGCAGCTCGGCCCCGGCGGCGATCTCCCTCGGCGGGACCGCGTGCGCGTTGACCTGGAACCGGCTCTCCCCGATCCAGCGCGTCCCGGGGCGCAGCGAGTCGAGCACGGCCGCCCAGCCGCCCTGGCTCACCCGCGCGGTGCGCGCGACCACGTCGGCCTCCAGGATGCGCCGCCGCCGCTCCCAGTAGGGCCGCACGGTCTCCTCCCAGACCCAGGTCAGCAGCGCGGTCGCCCGTTCCGGCAGGTCGTCGCGCTCCAGCGCGGCGGGCAGCGGGCCGCGCAGGGACACGCGCAGATTGTCGCGCGCCTGCCCGGCCCCGGTCGCCCGCACCCGGGCCACGGTCTCCGCGAAGCTCTCGCCCTCGCACGAGGTGGGGCAGAAGAAGTCGGCGATCCAGGACACGCCCAGCGCCGCCCGCACGAGCGGCCCGGCCACCGGGTCGGCGGCGAGGCGGGCGCGGTAGCCGGGCAGGTGCGCGCGCAGCCAGGCCTCCTCGCCCGGATGGGCGCCGGCCCCCGTGTGCAGCAGTTTCAGGCTCGCGAAGGTCTCGGCGAACGGCGAGAGCACGAACCGGCTGCGGGCGAGGGTGTCGGTGTCGATCTGCCACAAACCCATGCACACGACCTTTCGCATCCCGGCGAAACAGTAAACACGACCCCCTGGCCGCGCCGAGACTCCTCCGCATGCGCAGCTACCGAGCCCTGTTCCGCACGCCGGAATACGCCCCCTTCCTCCTCTCGTACGCCGCCTTCGCCGCGGCCCAGACGATCGGCGCCCTCGCTCTCGGCACGCTGGTCTTCCAGGCCACGGACTCCCCGCTCCTGTCGGCGTTGAGCATGTTCGGGCCGCAGGTCGCGCAGCTCGCCGGGGCCACGTTCCTGCTCTCGGCCGCCGACCGCCTGCCGCCGCGCGCGATACTCTCCGGCCTCTCGCTGGCCTTCGCGGCCGGTACGGCGCTGCTCGCCCTGCCGGGCCTGCCGGTGGCGGGCGTCTTCGCCGTCGTCGTGGGGCAGGGGCTGGTCGCGTCGCTGGGCGTCGGGGTGCGGTCGGGGTTGCTGACCGAGATCCTGCCGAAGGACGGCTACGTCCTGGGCCGGTCGGTGTTCAACATGTTGTGGGGCCTGATGCAGGTGGCGGGTTTCGCGGCGGGCGGCGCGCTGCTGACGCTGCTGACCCCGGGGACGTGCCTGCTCCTGGCGGCGGCGCTGTACGTGGCGGCGGCCCTCGCCACCCGCCTCGGCCTGACGGCCCGCCCGCCGCGCGCCTCCGGGCGGCCGTCCGTGTCGGCGACCTGGCGCACCAACGCGCTGCTGTGGTCGTCGCGCTCCCGGCGGCTGACGTACCTGGGTCTGTGGGTGCCGAACGGGCTGGTGGTGGGCTGCGAGTCGCTCTACGTCTCCTACGCTCCCGGGTCTGCCGGGACGTTGTTCGCGTGCGCGGCGCTGGGCATGTTCGCGGGTGACGTGGTGGTGGGACGACTGGTGCCGCCCGCGGTGCGGCCCCGGCTCGCGGTCCCGCTGCGGCTGCTGCTGGCGACGCCGTACCTGATCTTCGTGCTGGAGCCGGGGACGGTGGTGTCGGCGGTGACCGTGGCTGTCGCGTCCGTCGGGTTCGGGGCGGGGCTGGTGCTGCAGGAACGCCTGATGGCGCGCACCCCTGACGAGCTGGCCGGGCAGGCTCTCGGGTTGCACGGCGTCGGCATGACCAGTGTGCAGGGCCTGTGCGCGGCCCTCGCCGGGGCGGTGGCCCAGCTCGTCTCATCGGCGGCGGCGATGACGGCGCTGGCCGCCCTGTCGGTCGCCGTGACGCTGACCCTCGCGGCGCTGGGCAGGCACGACGAACGGCAGCCGGAAGCCGTCAGGGGGTGAAGCCCGCGAGGGCCTGGCGGCAGGCGCGGGAGGTGAGCGCGAGCGTCTCCTCGTCGGGCCTGCCCTCGCTCATCGAGACGGCCGCCGTCCCGCTCACCGCGCCGATCGCCGCCCCCACCATCGCGAACGCGGTCATCCGCTCGATCCCGCAGGCGCTGACGAGCGCGCCGGCCAGCCGCTCCATCCGCCGGTTCGAGCGGTCGAGCGACGCCCGGGGCGAGAAGATCGGCAGCTCGTACGCCTCCCCGACCAGCCCCGGCGCGAGCCCCAGCGTCCAGCTCTCCGCCAGCATCTCGTCGAACGCCCTGGCCAGCAGCTCGGCCGGGTTCTCGCCCGGCCGTCCGGCGAGGACGGCCGCGACGCCGACGTCCACCCGCTCCTCGCTGTGGGTGTGCAGCACGTCCGCCTTGTGCCGGAAGTAGGTGAAGAACGTGCGTGGGGACACCCCGGCCGCCGCCGCGATCTGGTCGACGGTCGTGGCCTCGTACCCCTGCTCGTCGAACAGCCGCCCGGCGGCGTCCATGAGCGCCTGCCGGGTCTGCTGCTTCTTCCGCTCGCGCAACGACATGAGCCCTATAATATTGCACCCACTGCATATTTACAGGACTGCAAGTTTTCCGTAGCGTGCGAGCCATGGATGCTGTCATCTCGGTGACCGGCCTGGTGAAGTCGTACGGGCGGACCCGGGCCCTGGACGGCCTCGACCTGAGGGTCGCCGCCGGAGAGATCCACGGCTTCCTCGGCCCCAACGGCGCCGGGAAGACGACCACGCTCCGCGTCCTGCTGGGCATGCTGCGGGCCGACGCCGGCGAGGTGCGGCTGCTGGGCGGGCACCCCTGGCACGACGCCGTACGCCTGCACCGCCGCCTGGCCTATGTCCCCGGCGACGTCACCCTGTGGGACGAGCTGAGCGGCGGCGAGACCATCGACCTGCTCGGACGGCTGCACGGCCACACGGACACGCGACGCCGCGACGAGCTGATCGAACGGTTCGCCCTGAACCCCGGCCAGCGGGCCCGCACCTACTCCAAGGGCAACCGGCAGAAGGTGGCGCTCATCGCCGCGCTGGCGGCCCGCGCCGAGCTGCTCCTGCTGGACGAGCCCACCTCCGGCCTCGACCCGCTCATGGAGGACGAGTTCCGCCGCTGCCTGGCCGAGCGGCGCGCCGAGGGGACCGCGATTCTGCTGTCCAGCCACGTGCTGGCCGAGGTGGAGGCGCTGTGCGACCGGGTGAGCATCGTCAGGCGGGGCCGCGTCGTCGAGTCGGGCACCCTGGCCGAGCTGCGGCATCTCACCTGGACCTCGATCACCGCCCGGCTGGAACGGCCGCCGGAACGGCTGGAGGGCGTGCACGGGCTGGAGATCCGCGGGAGCGAGGTGAGTTTCCGGGTGGACAGCGGGCGGGCCGGTGCGGCGCTGACCCGGCTGACCGCGTACGGGCTGCTGGACATCACCGCGCGGCCGGCCACCCTGGAGGAGCTGTTCCTGCGGCACTACCGCGAGACCGTCACCTCATGAAGACGATCACCCATCTCATCCTGCGCCGCGACCGGCTGCTGATCGCGGCGTGGATCGCGGTGGCCGTCGGGGTGCCCGCCTTCAACGCCTACTCCCTGGCCGCCCTCCTGCCCACGCAGGCGGCACGGATCGCCTTCATCGACGCCGCCGACGCCAACCCGATCACGCTCGCGCTGCTCGGCCCCGTGCACGGCACCTCGATCGAGGCCGTGGTCGCCTGGCGGTCGAGCGTGCAGAGCCTGCTCATCGGCGGGCTCGCCGGGCTGCTGTTCGCCATCAGGCACACCCGCGCCGAGGAGGACACGGGCCGCAGGGAACTCGTCGCCGCCGGCGCGGTCGGCCGGTACGCCGCCATCACCGCCGTCGTGGCCGTGATCGCCGCCGTAAACCTCGCCGTCGCCGGGCTGCAGGCCGCCGTGCTGGGCCTCGCCTTCGGCTACCCGGCCGACGGGTCCCTGCTGTTCGGGCTGGTGGGCGGGGCGGGCTCGACCGCGTTCGCCGCGTGCGGGCTGCTGGCCGCGCAGCTCTGCCAGAGCGCGCCGCTCGCGCGGGCCGGCGGCGTGGGCGTCCTGGTGGCGGGGCTCGTGCCGGGGGTCATCCTGCCTGAGGAGGCGGTGGCCTACCTGCCCGCGGGGTGGCCTCGGGTGGCGCGGGCCTACGGGGACGAGCGGTGGTGGGTGCTGCTGGTGCCGCTGGCGGTCGCTCTCGTGCTCACCCTGGTGGCGTACGTCGTCTGCGGTCGCCGCGAGCTCGGCGCGGGGCTGCTGCCCGAGCGACCGGCGCCCGCGAGGCCCGCTCCGCGCGGCGCGGCCGGGCTGGCGTGGCGGCTGTACGGCGGGCAGACGGCGTCGTGGACGGCCGCGCTCGGGATGGCGTCGGTGGGGGTCGGGTGGGTGTCGGCCTCGTTCGAGGTCGGGACGCTCACGGGCGAGACGCTGCTGGAGATCTTCACGTACGTGTTCTGCATGGTCGTCGCGTGCCTGGCCGTGACGGGGGCGCTTCGGCCGCTGGGCGAGGAGAGCCGGGGGAGGGCGTCGGCCGTGCTGGCCACCGCCACCGGCAGGACGCGCTGGTTGGGCGGGCACCTGGTGCTCGGGCTGGCCGCGCCCGCCGCCATGCTGCTGGTCGTCGGGGTGGGCACGGGTGCGGGCCACGCGCTCGGCACAGGTCTGTCCGACACAGTCCTTACTCAGGTCGGCACGGCGCTGGTCTTCGTGCCCGCCGCCTGGGCCGTGGCGGGTGTCGCGATCGCCTCGTACGGCCTGCGCCCCCGCGCCGCCGTCCCCCTGGCCTGGGCCGTGCTGGTGGGGTCGGCCGTGTGTGTGGCGATGTGGGAGGCGGGGACGATCGGCACGACGGCGTTCCTGCTCACCCCGTTCGGCTACGGCCACCCCTCGCTATCGCCCGGTTTCCTGGCTCCCGCCGGTTATGCCCTGGCCGCGGCCGGGCTCGTGACCACCGGAAGCGCCGCCTTCGCCAGAAGGGACCTGCTCGCGTGAGGCGCCGCTTTCGCCGGACAAGCCCTGCTCCCGTGAGGCGGGCAGGTGCAGCGTGAAGACGGTGTCGCCCGGCGTGCTGGTCACCTCGACCCGCCCGTCGTGCGCCGCCGCGACCGCCGACACGATGGCCAGGCCGAGCCCGCTGCCCCCGGCCAGCCGGGAGCGCGACCCGTCGCCGCGCGCGAACCGGCCGAAGACGTGCGGCAACAGGTGCGCCGGGATGCCGGGCCCGTCGTCGGCCACCCGCACGCTCACCTGGTCGGCCGTCATCAGCACGGTCGTCGTCACGGTGGTGCCGGGCGGGGTGTGGGTGCGGGCGTTGGCCAGCAGGTTCGTCACGACCTGGTGCAGGCGGTCGGCGTCGCCGACGACCAGGGCGGGCTGGTCGGGCAGGCTGACGAGCCAGCGGTGCCGGGGCGCGGCGGCGTACGCGTCGCTGATGGCGTTGACCACGATCGGCGACAGGTCCAGCTCCAGCCGGTCCAGCGGCCGGCCCGCGTCCAGCCTGGCGAGCAGCAGCAGGTCCTCCACCAGCGTGGTCATCCGGCCCGCCTCGGAGCCGATGCGGCCCAGCGCGTGGGCGGTCTGCGGGCCGTGCGGCTCGCCGCTGCGCTGGGTCAGTTGCGCGTAGCCGACGATCGAGGCGAGCGGGGTGCGCAGTTCGTGGCTGGCGTCCGCGATGAACTGCCGCAGCCGCGTCTCGCTCTCGCGCCGCACCGCGAAGGCCGTCTCGACGTGCCCGAGCATCCGGTTGAGCGCGCCGCCGACCTGCCCGACCTCGGTGCGCGGGTCGGTGTCCACCTCGGGCACGCGCGACAGCCGGACGGCGTCGCCGGTGGCCAGGGGCAGCTCGGACACGCGGGTGGCGGTGGCGGCGAGCCGGCCGAGCGGCCGTACGGCGTGGCGGACGAGCAGCGTGCACGCGATGGCCATCAGCGCCACGCCCGCCAGCGTCACCGCGGCCTCGACGACGATGAGCCTGGTCAGCGTGGTGCGCATGCCGGTGAGGGGCAGCCCGACGACCAGCGTGTCCCCGGTCCTGGTCTGCGCGCCGACCATCCGGTAGTCGCCCAGCGGGCCCAGGTTGACGGTCACGGGCTCGCCGGTCACGGTGGCCACGGCGGGCGGTGCGGGCACGTCCTGCACGGTTCCCGGGTCGGTGAGCACGGCGGCCCGCTGGATCACGCCCAGCCGCACGCGCGCGCCGAACGTCTCCATGGCCTGCCCCGGCGTCAGCAGGAAGGTGACCTCCCTGGCCTCGGGCGGCGGGTTGCTCGGCCCGGCGGTCCGCGCGGAGCGGTGGGCGGCGGAGTACACCTGGAGGTCGAGCCGGTCGGTGAGGAAGGCGTTGAAGAACAGGGTCGTCACGGTGGCGATGACGGTCGAGACGACGGCCAGCAGCGCGATCGAGGAGACCACCAGCTTGGTCTCGAGCGACATCGTCATACGGCCGGTCGGAGCGTGTACCCCACCCCGCGCACGGTGTGGATCATCGGCTTGCGCTGGGCGTCGATCTTGCGTCGCAGGTAGGAGATGTACAGCTCGACCACGTTGCTCTGGCCGCCGAAGTCGTAGGCCCACACCCGGTCGAGTATCTGCGCCTTGCTGAGCACCCGGCCGGGGTTGTGCATGAGGAAGCGCAGCAGCTCGAACTCGGTCGGCGTGAGCCGGATCAGCTTGCCGGCCCGCTGCACCTCGTGCGTCTCCTGGTCCAGCGTGAGGTCGCCGACCACGAGCCCGGCGTCGGGCCGCGTCTGCGCGGCGCCCGAGCGGCGCAGCAGGCCGCGCAGCCTGATGACGACCTCCTCCAGGCTGAACGGCTTGGTGACGTAGTCGTCGGCGCCCGCGCGCAAGCCGATCAGCCGGTCCTGCACGGAGTCCTTCGCGGTCAGGAACAGGACCGGCACACCGGGCAGCACGGCGCGCAGCCGGGGCAGCAGCTCGATCCCGTCCATGTCGGGCAGCATGATGTCCAGGACGATCGCGTCGGGACGGAAGCCGCGCGCCGCCCTGATGGCCTCGCCGCCGTTGTGCGCGCAGCGCACGTCCCAGGACTCCTGGCGCATGACCATGGACAGGAGCTCCGTCAAGGACGGCTCGTCATCGACGACGAGGATGTTGATCGAGCTGCCGTCGGCTCGGCGCACGGGCTCGGACTGGAAGTTCGCGCTGGTCGTGTGCATAGTCGTGACGATGGCGTCCCTGCATGAGTGTTTGATGAAGGGTTGCCTGTGAAAACTCTGTGAGCCGCGCCCGCGCCCGCAGCGCGGAAGGACCCGGCACGTGGCCGGGCCCTTCCTATCCCTTTAAGACGCAGTCAGAGCTACCCAGAGCCCATCCCCCTTCCCTTGGTTGTTACACGAGCTTCCCGGACCAGACGGCCGAGGCGGCGGTGTAGACGCTGTAGGTCTCGCCGTCGAAGTACGGCGAGCTGATGTAGTCCACCCGGTCGTTCTCGTCCTGGTCGTAGAAGCTGCTGGTCACGCCGTTGAGGTAGCCGGTCCGCTTGGCGCTGCTGTACTTGAGCAGCCACGGGCCGCCGTCCGCGCCGGCGGTCATGGAGCACTTCAGGCCGACGTGCTCCTCGATCTTCTTGGCGGCCGAGCCCACGGTCTTGGCCGTGGTCGTGCCGTAGCACCACTTCGGCGTGACACCCGTGAACGGCTTGTTGCCGTCGGGGTGCGCGGCCTGCGGGTAGCCGAAGACGTAGTGCGCCTTCTTGAGCGGCTGGTTCCAGGAGATGCCCTGGCCGCCCACGTTGTCGCCCAGGCGGCCCGCGTCCTCGACCTCGATCGAGCCGCGGTGCTTCCTGGAGTCGGTGTCGGTGGACTTCGAGATCGTCACGCCGTTGTAGACGGAGACGAAGCCGTAGTCACGGTCGTAGTCCTCGTAGACGCTGTAGTCGTAGTGCACGAACGCCTGCTTGCCGACGTAGATGCCCCACGGGGCCTTGCCCTGGTAGTAGCCGGGCACGAAGACCCAGTTGTCCATGAGCTGCTCGTCGTTGGCGGTGTCGTACACGCAGTGGCCGGCGGTGGCCACCAGGTTGGCGTACTTGCCCTGGATGGACGTGGCCGAGCACCAGTGCTTCTCGCCGTCCTGGTCGACGAAGAAGACCTTGCCGATGGTCTTCGGCAGGTTGACGTTCTTCGACTTGGAGGTCGAGGTGGTGGTGCCGGTCGGCGCCACCGAGCCCGCCTTCGTGTCGGTGGTGGCGGTGCCGGTCGAGGTGAGCTTGTCGACCTTGGTCGTGTCCTCCTCGACGTAGGTGGCGGCCTCAAGGGCGGCGCCGTTGTTCTCGAACCAGAACTGGGCGATCGCCTTGGCGTTGGCCGCGCTCACGCTCTCGGAGGACTTCCAATGCGGGTCGGCCGTCGCCTGCGCGGACCCGGACAGGGAAGCGCCGAGCAGGGCGGCGGCGGCGAGCCCGCCACCGATGGGAGCAAGGGTGTGCTTGATCTTCAAGGGATTTCTCCTTGTTCGTCGCGGGAACGCGCTGAGCGTTCGGTGCGTCTATGAGGCAGGAACGTATCCCTCTTGACCGTGCCTTTATGTCCCTTTTGTCCGGATTTAGCTCGCGCACAGGCCGCCGTGATCTCCCCGTGATCTTGAAAAGATCATTCCTGTGGACGTGTTCCGCAAGGCGGGCGCCGATCCTGAACGCGAATCCGGCAAAAAGCTGAGAATCGCATAAGAGAATCTATGTGTTGCACATCACTAGACCTCCTACCTGCGCTTATCCAACTCATAAGCTCGTGACAGGCCTTTCTCAGGTTCGCTCGGCAGAGTGCTGGACGTGGATGACCTTCGGGGCTGGATTCAGAGGTCCGGCCAGGTCCTTCCAGGATTGGATTCATTACCAGTGCGCTTCGCCAAGCCTTTCACCGTGACCATCGCCAGCGCGGCCCTCATCGCCCTGCCCTTCGCCGGCTCCGCCCTCGCGGACGGCGCCCGGCCGCAGCCTGCCGCCACCGCCAAGGCGCCGCACCCGGCCCCGGCCAAGCAGGTGCGCAAGGACGAGCACAAGGACGCAAAGCGCAAGGCGATCTCGCTCAAGGTGGCCGTCGACCAGAGCCGTGTCCGCGCCGGCTCGTCCTTCGAGGTGAAGATCTACGCCAAGGGCATCTCCTCCGGCACCGCCCTCGTCACCAGCCCCGAGGGCAAGACCTACAAGGTCTCCCTCTCGGGTGGCCGCGCCACCAAGGAGCTGACCGTCCCGTCGAAGGCGCGCGCCGGCAGCAAGACCGTCAGCGTCAAGGTCGCCAACAAGACCGCCACCGCCTCCTTCACCGTCGTCGCCGCCAAGAAGCAGGTGCGTGACGACCGCCGTGACGACCGCCGTGACGACCGTCGCGACGACCGCCGCAAGTAGTCCGGTAGCGGGCGGGACCGTCCGGCCCGCCTTCTACGCTTGCTGGTCGTGAACATCCGTACCAGAACCGCGGCCGACCTGGCCGCCTGCGTCGAGGCCCTCGCCGAGGTCCAGGCCGCCGACCGCTACCCCGTGCACTGGCCGGACGACCCGGGCGCCTGGCTGACCCCGGACGGCATGACCAGCGCCTGGCTGGCGGTCGAGGCGGTCGAGGCGGGCGAGGCGGGCGTGGTGCTCGGGCACGTGGCACTCACCCGGGACCTGGAGGTCAGCCGCCTGTTCGTCACGCCCGCCGCCCGGGGGCGAGGCGTGGCCGAGCGGCTCCTCAGCACGGTCCGGGCCGCCACCCCGCTGCCTCTCAAGCTGGAGGTCTCCTCGGAAGGGCTGGCCGCCATCAGGTTCTACGAGCGTTCCGGCTGGCGCAGGGTCGGCAGCAGCCGCGCCGGCTGGCTAAACGCCGCCGGCGAGCCGGCCCTGATGCACCACTACGTGAGCCCGTGAAGCTCACCCACCCGCCCGTCCCCTGCCACCTCCGCCACGACGCGCCCGTACGACGCGCCTGCACGACGCGCTCGCACGGCCGGCAGAGCGAGCCTGCCCGGCGGCGTGCACGCGTGCTCGGCGCGCCCGTGCGGCGGGTGAGCGTGGGTCCGGTGCCCAGGCATTCGCAGTTGGCGGGTGAGCGTGGGCTCGGTGCCCAGGCGTGCGGTCGGCGCGCCTGTTCCTGCCGTGCGGGCGGGCGTGCCCGTGAGGGTTATGCCGCCGCGGTGCTGGAGCGCATCACCAGCGTGGTCGGCAGCTCCACGCGCTGCGGCGCCTCACCCGTCAGCAGTGCGGTCAGCGCGACGGAGCCCAGGTCGGGCCACGGCTGGCGGACGGTGGTGAGCGCGGGCGTGACGTGCGCCGCGGCCCACGAGTCGTCGAACCCGACCACGCTCACGTCGTCGGGCACCCGCAGCCCGTGCTCGCTCAACGCCTGGTAGACCCCGACCGCCATCGCGTCCGAGCAGGCGAAGACGGCCGTCGGCCGGTCGGCGGCGAGCAGTTCGCGGGTGGCGGTGAGCGCCGCGTCGCGCTGGAAGTAGCCGCACACCTCCCACCGCGGGTCGATCGCCAGCCCCGCCGCGGCCATCGCCTCCCGGTAGCCGGCCAGCCGGTCGATCGCGCAGGGCACGCCGGGCCGCCCGGTCATGATGGCGATGCGCGTGTGGCCGAGGGCGATGAGGTGCGCGGTGGCCTCGCGGGCGCCGTCCCGGTTGGACGCGGCCACGACCGAGAGCCCGGGCGGCGGCTTGCGCCGCGGGTCGACGACCACGGCGGGGATGCCGTGGTCGGCCAGCCAGGCCCGCTGGGTGGCGGTCGGCGAGGTGCGTACGAGCAGGACGCCCGCGCTGTCCCTGGCGCTGATCCGGTCGAGCCAGGCCGGCGGGGGCTGGCCGTTCTTGGTGCGGCCGACGACGGCGGAGACGATGAGATCCACGCCGAGCCGCCAGGCCGCGTCCTCGACGCCGCCGAGGATGGCCAGCGCGTACGGCGAGTCGAGGCCCTGCAGCATGACGTCGACCATGCTGCCCCGCGTGGGCCGCACCCGCTGGCGCGGGTAGCCGCGCCGTTCCAGCACCTCGGCGACCAGGCGTCTGGTGTGCTGGGAGACGTCGGACCGGCCGTTGAGCGCCTTGGAAACGGTTGCAACCGAAACCCCGGCCTCGCGGGCGATCACCGCCAGTTTGGGTAGCGGGGCGGGTGGGTCGGGGGCCGTCATGGTCCCACTCTGCTCCGAAGGGCGGGGATAAGGCCAGGCCATGCCAGCGAAAATTTCGAAATTTCGGCGTTTGCCCTGATAGTGACTCCTGCCGGATTCGCATGCCATTGACGTTGCACGCGTGCTAACGCAACGTTTCCTGCAACCGATTGCAGACCGGCACCACGCGAAGGAGTCCGTTACGTGGCCGTCGTCTCGGCGCCCCCGCCCCGCCCACGATCCCGCCGAGCAGGCGCGCTGACCCCGTACTGGCTGATCGCCCCGTCGGTCGTGGCGATGCTCGGGTTCCTCGTCTACCCGATGCTCAGCGTCCTGTACTACAGCCTGCAGCACTACAACGTGACCCAGCCCTGGGACAACGGCTTCGCCGGGCTGGAGAACTTCCGCAGGCTGCTGTTCGAGGACCCGATCTTCTGGCAGAGCCTCGGCTTCAGTCTCAAGTGGGTGGCCGTCGAGGTCGTGCTGCAGTTCCTGCTGGGCCTGGCGCTCGCGCTGATCGTCAACGAGAGCTTCGTCGGCCGGGCCATCTCGCGGGCGCTGGTCTTCTCGCCGTGGGCGGTCTCCGGCGTGCTCACCACCGCGATCTGGGTGCTGCTCTACAACCCGTTCACCGGCGTCTCGCGCTACCTCGCCGACCTGGGCCTCATGGAGTACGGCGCCGCCCCGCTGGCGAACCCGGACACCGTGTTCTGGGCCGCGGTGGTGGCCGAGCTGTGGCGCGGGGTGCCGTTCTTCGCGATCCTGCTCCTGGCCGACCTGCAGTCGGTGTCGAAGGAGCTGTACGAGGCCGCCTCCGTGGACGGCGCCGGCCGGACGCGCCGCTTCTTCCACATCACGCTGCCGCACCTGCGCGACGCGATCATCCTGTCCACGCTGCTGCGCTGCGTGTGGGAGTTCAACAACGTCGACCTGCTCTACACGCTGACCGGCGGCGGCCCCGCCCACCAGACCACCACCCTGCCGCTGTACGTGGCCTCGCTGGCCGCCCAGTCGCACGACTTCGGCTACGCCACCGCGCTGACCACCGTGGCGTTCCTCATCCTGACCTTCTTCTCGATCGCCTACCTGCGCCTGAGCAAGTTCGGAGCCAAGTCATGACCGTGGTCGCCGAACGGCCCGTGGCCGCCCCGCAACGCCAGAGCCCGCGCAGCGCGCCGGGCAACCGGGTGCCGCGCTGGCAGATCTACCTGCCGCTGGCCCTGTACCTGCTGTTCACGCTGGTGCCGTTCTACTGGATGCTGGTCTTCGCCTTCCGCCCGGCCGGCTCGACGGCGATCTTCCCGTGGCCGGTCACCCTCCAGCACTTCGACACGGTCTGGAACGGGATGGGGTTCGCCGTCTTCTTCCGGAACAGCCTGATGGTCGGCGTCGCCTCGCTGGTCGCGACCACGGTGGTGGCGCTGGCCGGCGGCTACGCGCTGGCCCGTTACCACTTCCGCGGCAGGGGCGCGTTCATGGTCGGGATGCTCTGCACGCAGTTCATCCCCGGCGCCCTGATGATCATCCCGCTGTTCGAGATCTTCCGCACGCTCAGCCTGACGAACTCGCTGTGGAGCCTCGTCATCGCCGAGACGGTCTTCCAGCTCCCGCTCTCGCTCATCCTGATCAGCGGCTTCATCCGCAACATCCCGTACGAGCTGGAGCAGGCCGCCTGGGTGGACGGCTGCGGCCGGCTGCGCGGCTTCCTGGCCATCGTGCTGCCCCTGCTGCGGCCCGCGCTGGTCGCGGTCGGCTCGTTCGCCTTCATCCACAGCTGGAACAACTTCCTTTTCGCCCTCATGTTCATCAACGACCAGGAGAAGTTCACCGTGCCCGTGGGCCTGGCCTACAACCTCGGCGAGAACAGCGTCGACTTCGGCGCCCTCGCCGCCGGCGGCGTCGTCGCCGCACTGCCCGTCGTCCTCGTCTTCGCCTTCATCCAGCGTTACCTCGTCCAGGGGATGTCCGCCGGGGCGGTGAAGGGATGAACACTCAGACCTACCGCAACCCGGTGCTCAACGCCGACTGGTCCGACCCCGACGTGATCCGCGTCGGCGACGACTTCTACCTGACGGTCTCCACCTTCACCAAGGTGCCGGGGCTGCCGATCCTGCACTCCCGCGACCTGGTGAACTGGACGATCATCGGCCACGCGTACACCAGGGGCCACGACGACGTGCGGCCCGGCTGCGGGGTGTGGGCGCCTTCGCTGCGCCACCACGACGGCCGCTTCTGGATCTTCTGGGGCGATCCGGACGTCGGCGTCTGCTGGGTGAGCGCCGAGGACCCGCGCGGCCCGTGGACCGAGCCGCACGTCGTCAAGCCGGGGCTCGGGCTGATCGACGCGTGCCCGCTGTGGGACGACGACGGGCAGGCGTACCTGGTGCACGGCTGGGCCAAGAGCCGCGCGGGCGTCAACAACCGGCTCACCGTCAACCGCATGGCCCCCGACGGCAGCGCGGTGCTGGACGAGGGCACCCTGGTCATCGACGCCGACCTGCTGCCGGGCTACCGGACGCTGGAGGGGCCCAAGCTGTACAAGCGCGACGGCGCCTACTGGATCTTCGCGCCGGCCGGGGGCGTCGAGCAGGGCTGGCAGTCGGTGTTCCGCGCCGAGTCGGTCTTCGGCCCGTACGAGGACCGCATCGTGCTGGAGCAGGGCGGCACCGACGTCAACGGACCGCACCAGGGCGGCTGGGTGGACACCCCGTCCGGCGAGCACTGGTTCATGCACTTCCAGGACCGCGGCCCGTTCGGCCGGGTCGTGCACCTGCAGCCGATGGCGTGGGGCGAGGACGGCTGGCCGGTCATGGGCGACGGCGGCGAGCCCGTCGCCGAGTACCGGGTGCCGGTGCCGGGCGGCGAGCCGGCCGCGCCCGCGACGTCCGACGACTTCGCCGGGCCGGCGCTCGGGCTGCAGTGGAGCTGGCAGGCCAACCCCGTGCCCTCCTCGTGGGAGCTGCGGGACGGCACGCTCAGGCTGACCTGCGTGCCGGGGCCCGACGACCTGCGCGCGCGGCCGTCCGTGCTGGGCCAGCGGCTGCCTGGCGAGCCCTGCACGGTCACCACCACGCTCACGCTCGCGGGCGAGGGCCGCGCGGGCCTGGCCGTGGTCGGGGACACCGCCGCGTTCGTCGGATTGGAGCGCACCGGCGACGGCAAGCTCGTGCTGACGTGCGGCGACCTGGAGACGGTCCCGGTCGAAGGGGACGGCGCCGTCACGATCGGCGCGCGGATCGACGAGAACGCGCTGGTCACCTTCCTGGCCGGCGGCAGGCCGATCGGCGCTCCCTTCCAAGCCACGCAGGGCCGATGGGTGGGGGCCGTGCTCGGCCTCTTCGCCGCGGGGGACGGCACCGGCGAAGCGATCTTCGAGGCGTTCACCGTGGACATCGAAAGGTAGTGGGCACATGAGACCACACGCGCCGCTGGCCGCCGTCATGCTGGTGGCCGTCCTGGCCGGTTGCGGCTCCGGCTCGGGCTCCGACGGCAAGACCGAGATCACCTTCTGGGACACCAACGCCGGGCCTGCCCGCACGCCGGTCTGGCAGCACGCCATCGCCGAGTTCGAGAAGGCCAACCCCAGTATCAAGGTCAACTACGTGGGCGTGCCGATCGCGCAGGCGCCGCAGAAGCTCGACACCGCCATCGCCGGCGGCGGCACCCCCGACGTGGCCGACATCTCGACCTCCGGGCTCGGCAGCCTGGTGGCCCAGAAGGCGCTCGAACCCGTGGACGAGCGCATCGCCAGGAACCCCGCGCTGCACGGTAAGTTCAACGAGGCGCTGCTGACCACCGTCAAGAACGTGGTCCCCGACGGGAAGATGTACATCTACCCGATCTCCACCAACTCCGGCGCGTTCTGGTACCGCAAGGACTGGTTCAAGGAGGCGGGGGTGGAGGCGCCGAAGACCTGGTCGGAGTTCTTCGCCGTCGTCGACAAGTTCACCGAGCCCGAGAAGAACCGCTTCGGCTTCACCATCCGCGGCGGCGCCGGCTCCATCGCGCAGATGCTGGAGGTCGTCTACGGCCAGTCGGGCGTCACCGAGTTCTTCGACGCCGCGGGCCAGGCCACGCTGAACGACCCGCGCAACGTGACGGCGCTGGAGAAGTACGCGGCGCTGTACAAGAAGAACACCCCCGAGGGCGACCTGCAGAACGACTACGTCAAGATGGTCGCCCAGTTCGACACCGCCGGCAGCATCGCCATCATGCAGCACAACCTGGGCTCCTACCAGGACCACAAGAAGGCGCTCGGCGACGAGAAGGTGGGCTCCTTCTCCGTGCCCAAGGCCGACCAGGGCCCCCAGACCGTGCTGTCGAACCCGGTCGGCGGCGTCGCCGTCTTCTCCGCGAGTGAGCACAAGGACGCCGCGGCCAAGCTGGCCGAGTTCCTCGCCGCCAAGGAGATGGGCGGCTACCTCGCCGAGCAGACCGGCGTCATCCCGGCCAACACCGACGTGCCCGCCTCCGGCGCCGCGCACATCACCGAGGCGCAGCGGGTGCTGAACGACCCGGCGACCAAGGTCGTGCAGATGCCCTACCACCTGCCGGAGTTCAACCAGATCACCAAGACCTGGGCCGAGCCGCAGTTCCAGAAGGTGCTGCTGGGCCAGACCAGCGCCAAGGCCTTTCTGGACGAGTTCGCGGCCAAGCTGAGCGAGGCGCAGGCCGCGTACAAGAAGAGGAACGGCTGATGCGCGCGGCGGCGATCCTCGCCCTGGTCGCGGGGCTCCTCCTGGTGCCCGCACCCGCACACGCCGGGCAGCGGGCCGACGGCTTCGCCGGGCTCGACGCCCTGGGCATGGACGGCACCACCGGCGGCGCGGCGGGCCAGAGCGTGACCGTGGACAACCTGGCCGACCTGGAGCGGTACGCCACCGCCCCCGAGCCCTACGTGATCAAGATCAGGGGCTCGATCACGATGGAGCCGTACGGCAAGGAGATCGCCGTCGCCTCCGACAAGAGCATCGTCGGCGAGGGCGCGGGCGCCGAGATCGTGCACGGCGGGTTCTTCCTGAACGGCGTGCACAACGTCATCATCCGCAACCTGACGATCCGCGACTCGTACGTGCCCGGCGACTGGGACGGCAAGACCAAGGACTACGACGGCGTCCAGATGGACGGCGCCCACCACGTCTGGATCGACCACAACCACTTCACCCGCACCGGCGACGGCCTGCTCGACATCCGCAAGGACAGCGACTACGTCACCGTCTCCTGGAACGTCTTCAGCGACCACAACAAGGCCGTCGGCGTCGGCTGGACGACCAACGTGGTCACCAAGGTGACCTTCCACCACAACTGGATCCGCGGCACCCACCAGCGCAACGCCAGCATCGACAACACCGAGGCCGCGCACTGGTACAACAACTACGTCCAGGACACCGCGATGTACGGGACGATGATCCGCGGCGGCGGCAGGCTGGTCGTGGAGAACAGCTACTACCAGGGCGTGCCCGACCCGATCGTGGCCAAGGACCCGGCCTCGCAGGTTGTGCAGCGGGGCAACGTGCTGCGCGACTCGCCGGGCCGCTCAGACAGCGCGGGCGCGGCGTTCGACCCGTCCGCCTACTACGCCTACACCCTCGACCCCGCCGACAGGGTGCCCGGCATCGTCAGCCGGGGCGCGGGCCCGCCCGGCGCCGAGCGGCGGGCGCCGCGCCGCATCACCGTCGCGCTCGACGGCACCGGCGACTTCGCCAGCGTCCAGGCGGCGGTGGGCGCGGCGCCGCGCGGCGCGGAGATCACCGTCGGGCCCGGCGTCTACCGCGAGATGCCGCGCGTCTGGGCGGGCCGCCGCGACCTGACCATCAGGGGCGCGACCGGCAATGCCGAGGACGTGGTCATCACCTACGACCTGTCCGCCGGGGCGGCGAAGTTCTACGGCGGCACCTGGGGCACCGCCCAGAGCGCCACCCTCGCCGTGCTCGCCGACGGCGTCACGGTACGGGACCTCACGCTGCAGAACGCCACCGACGAGACGGTCAACCCGGGACCCGCCCCCGCCGCGCGCCTGGCGGGGGACAGGACCGCCTTCGACGGGGCCAGGCTGCTCGGCGACGCCGGTGTGCTCCAGGCCGACGGCCGCCGCGCCTACCTGCGCGACTGCTACGCCGAGGGCGACGCGGACATCGTGCGCGGCCAGGGCACGACCGTCCTGGACGGCTGCACGCTCAGGTCGGCCGGCCCCGGCAATGTGCTCGCCGGCGGCACCGTGCTGGTCAACGGCGGCCGGCTGGAGGGCGACGCGGCCAAGTCCGTCTCCCTGGGCAGCTCGGGCGCGGCCGTGGTGCGCGACGCCTGGCTCGGCGCGCACGTCCTGGACGACCCGTGGGCGGGCGAGGGCCGCTTCGCCGAGTACCGCAACACCGGCCCCGGCGCGGCCGTCACGGCCGACCGGCCGCAGCTCACCGACCGGCAGGCGGCCCGGCACACCGTGGAGCGATACCTGGCGGGGTGGCGCCCGTAGCGTCTTTACCCGGAACAATCCAGACCTAGAGTAGCCGTATCAGCACTCCTGGTTACGAT
This sequence comes from Nonomuraea monospora, assembly GCF_039531895.1. Lineage (NCBI taxonomy): Bacteria > Bacillati > Actinomycetota > Actinomycetes > Streptosporangiales > Streptosporangiaceae > Nonomuraea > Nonomuraea monospora. The sequence goes on along the minus strand of NZ_BAAAQX010000036.1, from coordinate 106,512 downwards.
GGCGAAGTTCGTGCATCCATCACGCCAGGGGGCTGGAAATGACCGATGAGACGCAGGCCGCGAAAATCGCGGCCAACGGGACGGAAGAGAGCGTGCTCGACACGGAGGCCGCGCTGCTGCACGCCCAGGACGACCCGGTGGCCGCGGCGGCCGTGGACGTGGCCGTGGAGACGGAGCTGCTGGAGGACGCCGGAGCACTGGACGCCCGCAGGGAGAGCGAGCGGCAGATCGCCGAGCTCACCTCCAAGGAGCAGGAGCGCGTCCGCGCCCTCCAGCGCGAGCTGCGCACCATGGGCGCGGACGTCTGGCCGGTGGCCAGGTGGTGGGGCTACGAGATCCACCTCAACGAGTCGGCCGCGCTGCTCGCGGCCGAGATCCCGCAGCTCGTCGGGGAGATCACGGGCGCGGTGCTCGGCTCCTGGCTGGTGCCGGTCATCGAGCGCACCGTACGCGCCAAGGCCGAGTGGATCGCCACGATCGCCCGCCCGTACGGCGTCAGGCTGGCCTCGCCGTGGACCGCGCCCGGCATGCTGATCCCGGCCCGCCAGAGCGGCGGCGACACCAGCCTGTACTGGACGGTGCACGAGCCGGGCGACGGCTGGAGCCCCGACCAGCGGTTCGTCGACCACTTCAGCATCACGGGCCCGGCCCTGGCCGAGTTCCAGGACCGGCTCTTCCTCGCCCACCGCGGCGGCGACGGCGACTCCAGCCTCTGGTTCACCAGCTACGACGCCGAGGAGGGCTGGGGCGACGACGCGCCGTTCCCCCGGCACTTCAGCGAGTCGGCCCCGGCGCTGGCGGCCTACGACGGGCGGCTCTACTGCGTGCACCGCGGCAGCCGCGGTGACACCTCGCTGTGGTGGGCGCGCTGGGACGGCTCGTACTGGAGCTCCGACCAGCAGTTCCCGCAGCACCTCAGCGAGTCGGCTCCGGCGCTGGCGGCCTACGACGGCCAGCTCTTCTGCGTGCACCGCGGCGCGGGCAGCGACCAGGCCCTGTGGTGGACCCGCTGGGACGGCTCCACCTGGAGCCCCGACGAGCGGCTGCCGCAGCACCTCAGCGCCTCGAACCCGGCCCTGGCCGTCTACCGCGGCCACCTGTACTGCGTGCACCGCGGCGCGGGCAACGACACGGCGCTGTGGTGGACGCGCTGGGACGGCCACACCTGGAGCCCCGACCAGAAGCTGCCCGGCCACCACGCCACCGAGGGCCCGGCCCTGACCGTCTACAAGGACCGGCTGTACTGCGTGCACCGCGGCGCCGCCGACCAGAGCCTGTGGTGGAGCAGCTTCAACGGCTCCGGCTGGACCGCCGACCAGCGGCTGCCGCACCACTACAGCGCCGAGGCCCCGGCGATCGTCGCCTACCGCGACAAGAACGCCACCCACGACCAGCTCCTGTGCGTGCACCGGGGCATCCGCTAGACGCCGGAACGACGAGTGCCGGCTCGCGTCCGCGCGAGCCGGCACTTTCATGCGTGCGATCACCGTCCGGCGACCATCCGTGCGATCACCAACCGGCGACCATGCGTACGATCACCAACCGGCATGCGTACGATCACCAACCGGCGAGCTGCTCCAGGAACCACTCGATCAGCGGCCGGGACACCGAGCCGTGCTCCGTGTTGGTCGCGTCGCAGCAGAACGCGTCCAGGAGCGTCTCGTCCTTCGGCAGGTCGCTGAGGTCCAGGTACAGGTCGGACTGCCACTGGAACGCGTCCCTGGCCAGCGCGATGGCGCTGACCGCCGGGACGAACGCGCCGGCCCTGAAGCGGTCCTCGATCGGCAGCCCGACCGCGTCGGCGAGCCTGCCCCACGAGTCGAGCGTGCCGCCGGGCGCGCCGTCGAACGCCCGCACGTGCGAGGTGGCGCTCGTCCACACCGGGGCGCCGAAGCGCACGGTGCCGATGTTCTGCAGCTCGCCGCCGTCCGGCTGGATGCGGGCCGTGAGCTGCAGCGCCTCGTGCTGCAGGTCGAAGACGGGAGTGCCGGGCGGCAGGTCGAGCCCCACGCCGTTGCCGGTGCCGTTGGCCAGCCCCAGCTTGTACGGGCGCATCGGGAACCAGCCCACCCTGCGCAGGTCCTCCAGGAACTCCTTGCGCAGCGGCGAGCCGGTGACCGGGCCCGAGTAGTCGGCGCTGTCCACCCAGCCCCACAGGAGTTGCTGCGCGGCGGGGCTGCGGATCAGCTCGGCCTGCCCCGGCCCGCCGGAGCGCGGGGCCAGCGACTCGTGCAGGTAGGCGAGCTGCTGGAGCACCAGCGGGATCCAGGCGCCGAGGTGCGGCGAGTCGTAGGAGAAGAACTTGTCGGTCTGGTGGTCGATCCGGTCGTTCTCCATGCGGGCCAGCGCGTACCGGGTGACGATGCCACCCATGCTGACCCCGCCCACGACCAGCGGGTTGTCGCCGCGCCGCTCCTCGATGGCGCGCAGCACGGCGGTGACCGCCACGGTGGCGTTGGCCTGGATCGCGATGTGCCGCTGGTCGAAGCCCAGCAGCACCACGTCGATGCCCATGGCCCTGAGCTGGTCGAGGAAGCCGGGCACCCCCGCCTGGTACGGCTTGTTGAAGTGCCGCCAGAGCTCGTCCAGGTCGCTCGGGCCGTAGCTGAACCCGTCGGCCAGGATCAGCGGCCTGGTCAGGGCGTCGTGACCGTCGGCCAGGTGCACGGCTGCCCGGCCGGTGGCCGTCTGACCCTGGTAAGGACGGTCGCCGACCAGCTCCCAGACCTGGTCGGCGGGACGGGCCTCGCCCGCGCGCTCCGGCGGGGTGGCGAACCAGACCCCCTGCTGCCCGAGCGCGTCGGCGATCCGCTCGACCTGCTCGGAGGTCAGGCTGCTCTCGATGTTCGAGGCCCTGGTCTCGACGTCGATTCTGGGTTCCTGCGCCATGCTCGATGATCCTCTCGCTTGCTGAGGGCCGCTGGGGCCACTGAGCACACCATACGGTCACTCTCTGTAATTACCGGCGAACGAAACGTGGTGGCTTTCAAGTGGCGTTTCCGCAGGTCAGGGCCGAAAGGCGTGACAGCCCGCAGACACGGGGCAGAAGGAGCGGACGAGCTGGAGGCGAGCCGATGAAACACCGTGACGACGACGAGTTCTTCGCCCCCGTGCTGCGGGAACCGCCCGCCGCGAACGGGGTCAGCGACACCGGCGTGCCGGGGGTGCACGGCGCGGGCCACGGGGAGTGGGACGAGGACCCGCCGCCCTCCAACCGGCTCGGCCTGCGCCTGCTGACGGCCGGGCTGCTGCTGCTCGCCGGCGTGGTGCTGGCCGTGCTGGCGCTGCTCGCCGGCCGGCCGCCGCTGGCCGTCCCGCCCGCCCTGGTGGCGCTGGGCGCGGCCGTCTACCTGATCGTGACCGGGGTGCGGCGATCCCGCTCGGACGGGGGGCCGCCCGCCTTCGGGTGAGGTTTCACTCCTGTCACGTGGGTAAACGCCCTGCTGGGGGAACGCAGGAACGCGAGGAGCGCCGGATGTCCGCGATGTCGCTGGTAGACAGGGAATGTGTCCGTCAACTGCTGGACTCCCAGCATCCGGACGCCACACTGGTCTTCGTCCGGGGGGACTGCGTGGTCCTTCCCGCCGCCGAGGTGGACGACGCCCACAAGGGCCTGGTCATCGCCCGGCGCGACGAGGTGATGGCGCAGCTTCCCGAGGGGGCGCCGACCGACCAGACGCTCGACGAGCTGGCCGTCCGGCTGGACAACATCGTCCGCGACCTGGGCGCCTGACCGGTCAGGCGCTTACCGGGTAGCGCGGCACGGCCGCCTGTGCGGTCAGACGCTCTCCGGGCAGCGCAGCCGTCCGCAGGCCGCGCAGGGCGGTGGGCAGCAGGCGCACGCCCACCGGTCAGGCAGGCGGTCGCGGCGCCGAGCATCCCGGTCGGCGCGATCAGCGCCGGCGCGGTCGGTCTCCTGACCCTGGGGGCAGGAGCGGATGTGCCGCTTTCTGGCGGGGCTTGCGCATTTGTCGATCTTGGTGTCGGATGCCCAGCATGCGGGAGAGCATCGAGGTCGTCATCATCGGATCGGGGCCCGCGGGTCTCACCCTGGCCAACCTGCTGCGGCGCGCGGGGGTCGGCTGCGTGGTGCTGGAGCGGCAGAGCCGCCCGTACGTGGAGCAGCGGCAGCGCGCCGGGGTGCTGGAACACGCCGCCGCCCGGGTCTTCGAGGATTGGGGCCTGGGTGACAGCGTGCTGGCGGGCACGCACAGCGACGGCATGCTGGAGATCCGTCTCGACGGGCAGCCGCGCTTCTTCGACGTCGCCGCCCTGGCCGACGGGCGCGCGGGGCGGATCGTCCCGCAGCAGGTCCTCGTCGTCCGTCTCGTCAAGGCCTTCCTGGAGGGCGGGGGAGACCTGCGCTTCGAGGCCGCCGAGGTGACCCCGCACGGCTTGGACGGCTCCTCGCCGACCGTCACCTACCGGGACGCGGACGGCGTCGTGCACGAGATCGCCTGCTCCTACGTCGCGGGTTGCGACGGCTTCCACGGCGTCAGCCGCGCCGCCGTGCCGGAGGGCGCGCTGACCACCTACACCTACGACCACGGCATCGGCTGGCTCACGGTGCTCGCCGACGCGCCCGCGCCGCGCCACCCGCTCTTCGGCATCCATCCGGCGGGCTTCTCCGCCCAGTTCGCGCGCGGCCCGAAGGCGAGCCGCTTCTACCTGGAGTGCGCGCCGGGCGAGAGCCTCGACGCCTGGGGCGACGAGCGCATCTGGGAGCAGTTACGGCTGCGCCTCGGCGACGCGGAGCTGCCCACCGGGCCGATCACGGAGAAGCTGTTCGTCGAGATGCGCTGCTTCGTCGCCGACCCCATGCGTTACGGCCGGCTCTTCCTGGTGGGGGACGCCGCGCACATCATCACCCCGATGGGCGGCAAGGGCATGAACCTGGCCATCGCCGACGCCGACGTGCTGGCCAGGGGCCTGCGCGCGGCGCTGCGGGAGGGCGACGAGGGGCCGCTGGCGGCGTACTCGGAGACGTGCCTGAGGCGGGTGTGGGACAGCCAGGAGTTCTCCCGGTGGATGAGCGAGATGATGCACGAGGCCGGGAACGCCGCGCCCGCGGGGGCGTTCCGGCGGCAGCTCGCCAGGGCGCGGCTGGAGCGCCTGTTCACCTCGGACACCGCGGCCCGCGCGTTCGCCGATCTCATGGCGTGAAACGAATGTCCATTTTCTGCTAATATTTCCCCTTCTAGGGCTATGTTGAGTCGAGGGGGCGTATTTGTTATGGATAAAACCTCTGCGGATCAGCCTGATGAGGAAATGTTTGTCCGTAAGGAGCTTCAACGGCTCAGGGACAGCATCGACAATCTTGACGCCGCCCTCGTCCACTTGCTCGCCGAGCGTTTCAAGTGCACCCAGGAAGTCGGCCGGCTGAAGGCCGAATACCAGCTTCCGCCGGCCGATCCGGCGCGGGAGGCGGCCCAAATTCGCCGCCTGCGCGCGCTGGCCGAGGAGTCCAAACTCGACCCCGTCTTCGCTGAGCGGTTCCTGAATTTCATCATCGCGGAGGTCGTCCGGCACCACGAGCTGATCGCCAGCAGCCACGCGGCGTCCAGACGCGACTAGACGAGCGCGACCCGCACGCCGGCCGGGTCGTCCCCGGCGAGCGGGACGGCGAAGACCGCCGTGCGTCCCCGTGCCCCGTACACCACGAAGCGGGTGCCGTCCTCGTCCCACGACTCCAGCACGTCCGAGGTGAGCTGGGCGGCGGCCGAGCAGTAGGCGAGGCTGCGGCGGAGCAGGTGCAGCGACGCCTCCAGCGGCACGTCCGCGGGCTGCGGGATCGCCAGCGGGCGGCGCACCCGCACCAGGAGGCGGCGCAGCGGGACGAGCCAGTAGCGGTCCAGCTCGGCCGACAGCGCCAGCAGGGCCACGGCCTCCACCAGAATGACGAGCGCAACCACCAACCCTCCCGACGCCGTCACGGCCAAGGGCGCGGCGAGGTCCTGCGCCGTCACCGCCAGGAGCGCGCCGGACTCCCGCGCCGTTGCCGCCGCGAGCGCGCCGGACTCCCGCGCCGTCGTCGCCAGGAGCGCGCCGGACTCCTGCGCCGTTGCCGCCAGGAGCGCGGCGGCGAGCAGCAGGCCGGCGCGGGCGAAGGCGCGCACGTCCACGGGCCGGGAGTGCGGGCCCAGGCAGCCGCACGACGAGGCGGGCGCGGCCACGGCGGCGTAGGTCAGGTACGCCAGGAACCCGGCGGACAGCACCGCCGCCGCCACCCCGTCCAGCGGATGCAGCGGGGGAACCAGCAGCGCGGCGGCCACGGCCAGCTCGGCCAGTCCGACGAGCCGCAGCGCGGGGACCGCGCGCGCCGGGCCGGTGAGCCGAGCCAGGGCGGTTTGCCCGGCCTGCGCCCGCATCCGCCTGCCGAACAGCTTCACCAGGCCGGCCCACAGGAGGAAGGCGGCTATCACGTACGGCTGCGACGCGGCGATCCCGTGCATGGCCCCGTGCATGGCCCCGTGCATGGCCCCGTGCATGGCCCCGTGCATGGCACTGCCTCCTTGCTAGTGCGGGGAGAAGACGGTGGCGATGTCGACCTCGTTGGTGTCCGGCCGCCAGGCACCCAGGATCTGCACGTGCTGGCTGACCTTCAGCATCGACAGGTCGGCGGTGGCCGGCGCCTGCGAGTGGATGGCGACGGACTTGCCGGCGACGACGTGACACAGCACGTCGTGCCCGTTGTGGTCGAGGTGGATGGTCTGGCCGGTGATGTTCTTGATGTGGCCCTTGATGTTGACGATGTTGAGCCACACGGCCTCGGCGGCCAGCATGCCGTCGGGCATCCGCACGCCTCTGGCGTACAGGCCGTCGCCGGGCTTGGCCTGGTCGAACGGGACGGGACCGAGCTTCCACAGGCTCGTGCCGTCGACCACCCTGATGGTGTGGAACACCAGGTCGGAGCCGAGGACGAGCAGCGTGTTCTCCTTGATGGAGCGGATCCGGCCCTCGGCGAAGTCCGGGTCGGGCGCGCCGGGCTCCACCTTCTGGGCGGCGAAGGCCGCCTCGGGGCCGAGTGAGCCCAGCGCGGTCGCGGCGACGACGCCGGCGCCTCCGCCGAGGACGGCGGACTTGAGCAGGTCTCTTCTGCTGCGCATGCGGCTCGCCTCCTCAGGCCGTCGAGATCTCCGCCGGCCGCAGGCCGGACGAGAGGCTGGCGATCTGGCTGTAGGCGGCGGGGGTGAGGTCGATCAGGCGGTTGCTCGCGCAGGTCGCGCCGCAGCAGCTCTGCTCGCCGCAGAACAGGTCGGTCTGCGGGCCGCAGTCGGCGATGGCGGTGACGACGCTGGTGCCGGTGCACAGCGCCGTGATGCGGTGCCGGAACCCGCAGGTCCGGCGGGACAGGCTGACGCCGCAGCTGTCGGGGCGGGTGATCGCCCAGCAGGCGTCGGAGGTGTTGGGCCAGGCGTGCTGGAGGTTGCCGGAGTTGCAGGTGCCGCAGGCTCCCTTGCCGGTGCTGCTGCAGGGGCCCCACGAGGTGCCGCAGCAGAACCAGGAGACCTCTCCGCGGACGGGGCCGAGTAAGTCGGCGGGCGGGTCGTTGGCCGTGCTTCGCGCCATGCGCGTCCTCCTTGGACGATCTTGGCTAGGGGGGTTGAAGCTTTCCGACTTGATCTATGAGTACCATGTAAGGAATTTTCGTCAATGCCCATATTTATGAGCAGAAGGACGTCACCGTGGCGGCCAGCACCTCGGTGACGCGGTGCACGGAGGCGAGGTCCGCCCACTCCGTGTCGGCGTGCGCGCCGCCCCCGTCCGCGCCGAAGAGCAGGCACGGGATGCCGGCGCGGGCCAGCAGGGCGCAGTCCGTCCAGAAGGGCTCGGCGCGGATGACGGGCGGGTGGCCGAGCGCCCGCTCGGCCTCGCGCAGCAGGACGCGCGTGATCGGCGCGTCGGGGTCGGCCTCGAAGGGCTCGCGGTACAGGCCGGGGCGCAGGCGGTAGTCGAACTCCGGGACGGTGGCGGCGAGGTGATCGAGAATTCCGATCAGCTCGTCACGCACGCCCCGCTCGGTCTCGCCGGGGACGGTGCGCCGCTCGATCGTGATCCGGCAGCCCGCCGGATAGGTGGAGGGGCCCTCGCCGCCCTGGATGAGCGCGGCGTGCACGGTGCCGGGGCCCAGCAGCCGGTGCCCGCCCGAGTGCGCAAGCCGGCGGCCGAGCGCCTCCAGCGCGACCAGGAAGTGACCGGCCTTGGCGATCGCGTCCACGCCCAGGTCGGGGCGGGAGCCGTGCGCGGCGCGGCCCAGCACGTCGATGTCGAACCAGGCGAAACCCTTGTGTGCGAGCGTCACCTCCAGCAGGCTCGGCTCGACCACGACGGCGCCGTCGGCGGTGAAGCTCTCCAGCACCTCCTCGGTGCCTGAGCTGGCGTGCTCCTCGTCGGCCACGCAGGCCACGATGACGTCGCCGCGCAGCGGGCCGCCCGCGGTGGCGCGGGCGGCGGCGGCCATCATCGCGGCGACGCCGCTCTTCATGTCGAAGGCGCCCCGGCCGTAGATCCGCCCGTCCTCGACGCGCGGGACGAGCGGCTCGCCGTCGTACGTGCCGTACGCGACGGTGTCGAGGTGGCCGTTGAGCATGATCGAGCGCCCGCCCCCCGTGCCCCGGCGCACGGTCACCACGGAGGGGCGGCCGGGCCGCCGCTCCAGGCGGTGGACCTCGAACCCCCGCTCGCCCAGCCACCGCGCGCAGAGATCGGCCGCGGCCGACTCGCCCGCGCCGCCGGGGGACAGGTCCGGGTTGACGGAGTCGACGGCGATGAGGCGTTCGAGCAGCGGTAGCGGATCCGGCATGGCGAGCCTCCAGGGGAGAGGGATCACCAGCCATCATGCACCGAGCGCTCAGAGGGCGTCCGAGTTCTGTGCGGCCTGGTAGACGGCCATGGCCTCGTCGCCGAAGAAGGGGCCGAACATGAAGTTCGGCGCGAAGTTGTAGGTGAAGCTGTTGACGGAGTTGAGCCAGCCGAGGCCGGTCGACTCGTTGAAGCCCTGGAACCACGGCCCGCCGCTGGACCCGCCGGTCATGTTGCAGCGCAGCCCCTGGTCACGGGTCATGACGGTATCGTTGAACGCGCGCCCGCTGCAGTAGATCAGCTCCGAGCCGTCGAACGGGTCGGCCGCCGGATAGCCGAAGGCGAACATCTGCCGCTGCCTGGCCTGGTTGAAGGCGATGCCCTGCCCGCCGACGACGTCGGTCAGCGTCCGCCCGTTCAGCGGCGCCACCACGACGGCGGCCACGTCGAAGTTGATGTCCTCCCTGGCGTTCCACTGCTGGGTGGTGAGCATCGCGCTGGCCACCCAGGTGCCGAAGGGCCGCCGCCCGTCGTCGAAGGCCGGCACGAACACCCAGTTCCTGTGCGCGGCCCCGTTCAGCTTCACACAGTGCCCCGCGGTGATCACGACGCTCTCGTTGGCGCTGGTCACGGCGGAGCCGGAGCAGGAGGAGTTGCGGCCGTCGGCGGTGGTGAAGAAGACCCTGCCGGTGGTGCGCACGACCGCGCCGCCGTCCGTCCACTGCAGCCCCGGGCTGTTGGGCACCAGGGACTGCCGCGCGGCGGTGACAGGCGTGGTGCCGCCGACCGACCACGCGGCGCCGCGCGTGGTCCACGGGCTGCGGCGGGTGGTGGTGGCCGCGGCGCCGCGGGTGGCCCACGGGTCGCCCTCGGACGGCCCGCGCGACTGGGTGCGCCGCGGCGCGGGCGCGTCGAGGGGCTGCGCCGCGAGCATGCGCCCCGTGGTCCAGTACTGCGAGACGGTCCTGCGCTCCGACTGCGAGTCCGTGGCGGTCCAGCCGGCGGGCCGGGGATCGAGCCCGTTGGCTCCGGCCTGTGCGGCACTGGCCGGTACGAGCGCGCCCGCCAGGGCGGCGAGAACGACGGCGGAGAGCAGGCTGACTCTGCGGTGCATTACGTACCTCCCGAAACCCGGAATCTGCCGTAGGGAGGTACGTAAGGAAGGCTCCATCTTCCTCAACACCCACACAATCGGATATATCGCCATCACGCTGTGAAGTCGCCATATAGCAGAGCGTCACATGGGGTGGGATGGGTGCATTTTACGGAATGGCGGTCCGATATTGACGCTCTTTCACCGGCTCTTTCCCAGTACGGGAAATTCGAATTCGGCGTGGCGTTGTCATCTGGCTCGCGGCAACTGTAAGCATCGTACCGGTCTGGCGACTATGGGTCGCATTCCGAAAGGAACGGTGAATGTTCACCCCAATGAGAAAAATGGCGAAGCCTGTCGCACGCGGCATTCTCGCGGCCGTGCTGGCCGTGACCATGGCGCCGGCGGCCAGCGCGGGCGACAAGGACGACGGTCCCGACCATCACAAGTTCGACAAGGGTTTCGTCGACCACAGTCACGACGACGAGGACGGCCGGAACTGCCGGCCGCGCACCTTCTTCCGGATCCACCAGATGTCGCCGCGCAATTTCTTCGTGCCCCGCACCCGTTACATCGACGGCCCCGGCGGCTCGATGACGGTCTCGGTCACGCGCGAGCACGAGGTCACGGCCTTCCTGGAGACGGAGAACGAGGCCGAGAAGGTCATCGACAAGGGCGAGGTCCTCTACAACCTGCGCCGGCTCGGCCTGCCGCACCTCGAGGAGCGGCACATGGTCTACACCGGCCACGAGTACACGCAGGAGATCAGCGACGGCATGTACGGCAACATGTGGTACCGCGTGTTCGGTTACCGCGTGGGCTGGTCGGCCTGGTCGGTGCTCGGCACCTGCGCGCACGTCAAGGTCTCCGCCGGGATCGCGAACGTGCCGTCCCGCGTGGAGGGCTGGCGCTACTGGGAGACCAAGCACCCCATGTTCAAGCGTCGCAAGCTGTCCTACAAGTAGCGAGAAAACCCAGGTCAGAAGGGTTTTGCTGCCGATTCGCGGGTAGGGTTGCGGGTCAGTCCGGCTTGCGCCGGGCGCGCAGCCGTCCGGCGCGCGACCCGTTCCGTTAAGGGGGACATCATGGCCGCGATGCAGCGATATCTGGGGTTCTTCTCGTTCTTCCGCATTCCGGGACCGGAGCCGACGTCTCCGGGTCAGAACGGCGGGGCAGGCGGTGGCCGCGCCCGCAGGCGCAGGCGCCGGCGCCGCTGAGCGAGCGCCGTCAGAGATGTGAGGGTGGTATGCCGGCCCTCACATCTCCCAGCCGGCCCCTTCAGGAGAAGGAGGCCAGCACGACGCCGAGCGTGCGCTGGTTCTGGCCGGAGTCCTTGGCGCCCGTGGAGTTGACGGAGTAGACCAGCGTCCGCGACAGGTCCCTGGTCGCCCCGACGCCGTTGGCGTAGCCGTAGCGGGCCCCGGTCTTGCCGTACGCCACGATCCCGCCGGGCAGGACCATCCTGGTCATGCCCGAGGTGTAGGTGGCGGGCGTGAGACCGCATTCGTCGAACATCGTCACGTCCGGCACGGTGAACATGGCTTCGAGCTGGGCGGGCGGCACGACCTTCCCGCCGAACAGCGCCTTGACGAACTTCTCCAGGTCCGCCGCGGTCGAGATCAGGTCGCCCGACGCCCAGGTGGACGTGACGCTCATTCTGGTCATGTCGACCACGTGCCCGTCGCCGTAGGCGATCGCGTTCCCGAAGCCCGCGGGGACGCTCTGGTATCCCCGGTGGTGCGGGCCCTTGATTGTGGTCGAGGCGCCGGGCAGGTAGCTGTCACGCATGCCGACGGGCCGCAGGACGCGGCCGGTCACCTCGTGCTCGTAGGTCTCGCCCGTGACCCGCTCGATCAGCAGCCCGGCCACGAACGTGTTGATGTTGAGGTAGTGCTGCCTGGTGCCCGGGGCGAACTCGACGGGGTTGCGCACGGCCAGGGCGACGTACTCACGCGGGGTCCACTTCTTGAACCTGGTCTCATAGACGTAGCCGAAGCCGTCGGGCAGGTCGGGCGCGGGCAGGCCGCTGGTGTGGTTCAGGAGCTGCCCCACCCGGATCTCCGGGTAGGAGGCGGGCAGCAGGCCGGGCAGGTGGTCCTGCACGGTGTCGTCGAGCGACAGCCTGCCCTCCGCGACGAGTTGCAGCACGACCGCGGTGGTGAACATCTTGGTCACGCTGCCGGCGCGGAAGCGTACGTGCTCCGACGCCGCGCGCCCCGTCGTCAGGTCGGCCACGCCGCTCGCGCCCGCCCATGAGCCCTTCTTGCCGCCCACCCGCACCACGGCCGCGGTGGCGTCGGCCGCGGGCAGGTCGCCGATGGCCTTGCGCAGCGCCGCCTCGTTGATCGGCGGAACGACCGCGGCCGGGTCCGGCTGGATCACGGCGGGAGCCTGGCAGACCGGGGTGCTCGCCTGGGCGGGCGCCGCGACGAATACGGTGGCCAGCGCGAGACAGGCGGTTGCGGTCTTCAACATGGTGATCTCCTGACGAGTCGTGGGAACGACAGCAATCCTGCTGAGAGCCACCCCCGCCGCGAATCGCCGACGCGACCCATTTCTCCTCCCTCCCGCGAGGGAGCCGCCGAATCCCTCGCACCGGCGATGCCCCGCCTCACTCCCCGGGCCCAGGATTACCGCCATGAACTCCCGCATCGCCTTCATCGCCGCACCCCTGCTCACGCTCACCTACGGGGTGATCCGCATCCTCGACGGGCTCGACGGCAGCCGCGGCCCCGGCCTCGCCTGGACCACCGGGCACCTCGCGTTCATGGCGGCCCTGGTCCTGTTCGCGCTCATCTTCTGGCGGTTGCGCGCCATGGCGGGCCGCGGCACGCTGTCCACCGTGAGCGCGGTGGCCGGCACGGCGGGCATCGCGACGCTGCTCGCGCAGTTCGGCATCGACCTCGTGGTCGGGTTCATGGCCGCCGATCACGACGGGATGGGCGTGCTCTTCGACCAGGTGCAGAGCGTGCCCGGGGTGTCGATCGTGGTGTACGACGGCGGCCCGTTCCTGTTCTACCTGGCCCAGCTCGCGCTGGTGCTGCAGCTCGCCGTCATGCGCAGGGTCTCGGCGTGGACGCCGGCGCTGGTGCTGCTCGACCTCGCGCTGCCGTTCGCGGACAAGGACCTCATCCCGCTCGGCGCGCTGTGCCTGCTGATCTCGTTCGTCCCGCTCGCGCGCCGGGCGCCCGCCCGCCACGCGGTCGCCGTCGCGTGAGACTGAGGGGCACAATTGGGGCTTATGTCCGAGTCACGGTTGATCGCGCGGTTCCGCCGCTGGTACGGCGGCCTGCCCACGATCCTGGTGGACGGCGCGCTCGCGGCCCTGGTGCTGCTCATTCAGCTCTGGCCGTTCCTCTCCCGTGAGAACCCGCACGGCGGGCCCTGGCACTGGTGGGGCTACGCGGTCGTGGTCGTCTCCGCCGTGCCGCTGATCTGGCGCCGCCGCGCGCCGGTGCTCGTGCTGCTGGCCGTCTGCATCCCCACGGGCTTCTACGACCTCGAGGAAGAGGTGGCCGCCCAGCCGATCTGGTACACGGGGCTGGTGGCCCTCTACACGCTGGCGGCCTACTCCAGCAGGTGGAAGCGGTGGATCGCGTTCGCCTTCACGCTGGGCGGCGGGCTGCTCATCGTCGGCTCGGCCGAGTCGGGGGTGCGCGGCACCGTGCAGTTCGTCGCCGCGTACGCCATCGGCCGGGCCGCCGCCGCCTCCCGCGCCCACGCCGCCGCGCTGGAGGAACGGGCCGTCCAGCTCGCCCGCGAGCGCGAGATCGAGGCCGAGCGCGCCGCCGAGCGGGAGCGGGCCAGGATCGCCCGCGACATGCACGACATCCTCGCCCACGCGGTCAGCGTCATGGTCGTGCAGGCCGAGGCGGGCCCGGTGGCGGTCACCTCGAACCCGGCCAGGGCCGTGGCCGCCTTCGACGCCATCGCCGGCGCAGGGCGCGACGCCATGCACCAGCTCCGCCGCCTGCTGAACGTGCTGAAGGAGGAGGAGGGCCCGCGCGGCCCCCAGCCCACCATCGAAGGGCTGCCCGCCCTCGCCGACCAGGTCAGATCGACCGGGCTGCACGTGACATACTCCACCACGGGCTCGCCGGGGACGCTGTCGCCCGACACCGAGGTGGCGGCGTACCGCATCACCCAGGAAGCCCTCACCAACATCGTCAAGCACGCGGGCGCCACCCGCGCCGACATCGCCCTCACCTGGCAGGACCACGCACTCATGATCGACATCACCGACGACGGCCGCGGCCGGGACGCGGCGCTGCCCTCGGGCGGCAACGGCCTGATCGGCATCAGGGAACGCGCCGCCGCGTGCGGCGGCACCGCCGAGCTGGGCCCGCGCCCCGGCAAGCCCGGCTTCCGGGTGCTGGTCCGGCTTCCGCGGGCGGCGTCGTGAGCATCCGCGTGGTGGTGGCGGACGACCAGGAGCTGGTCCGCGCCGGGTTCGGCATGATCCTCGACGCGCAGCCGGACATCGAGGTCGTCGCCGAGGCGGGCGACGGCCTCCAGGCGATCGCCGCCGTCCGCGAGCACCGCCCCGACCTGCTGCTGCTCGACATCCGCATGCCGGTCATGGACGGCATCGAGGCCGCCCGCGCCGTCTGCGCGGACGGCGACTGCCGGGTCCTCATGCTCACCACGTTCGACCTGGACGACTACGTCTACGACGCGCTGCGGGCCGGGGCCAGCGGGTTCCTGCTCAAGGACGTCAGGCGCGACGACCTCGTGCACGCCGTACGCGTGGTCGCGGCCGGCGAGTCGCTGCTCGCCCCCTCGGTCACCACCAAGCTCATCGCCGACTTCACCTCCCGCGCCGCCCCGCGCTCCGCCGCCCCGCCGTCCGAGCGGCTGTCGGTGCTGACCGGGCGGGAGCAGGAGACGCTGCGGATGATGGCCAGGGGGCTGTCCAACGCGGAGATCGCGCGGGAGATGGTGGTCAGCGAGCACACGGTGAAGACGCATGTCAGCAACGTGCTGACCAAGCTGGGGCTGCGCGACCGGGTGCAGGCGGTGATCGCGGCGTACGAGACGGGGCTGATCGTGCCGGGAAGCTGATTTCCGGAGGAATTTTCGCGGCTCGCCGATCACCGCTGCCAGCAGCGATAAGGCCGAGATCAGCAGTTTCGCATACCGGGCATTCGCCGCTTAGTCGGGATTTACGCCTCATGGCTCACTCTTGTGTCATCGGCACTACAGGAGATGACATGGACGCGAACGAGCCTCGTACCGGTGGCTGGAGCCAGTTCGGTGACACCCCGCCCTCCGCCGGAGGGTTCACCCGGCCCAGCCCGGTGCTGCCGCCGCCTCCGCCGCCGAGGCGAACGGGGTTCATGCTGACCCGCAAGGCGATCGCGGGGCTGGCGCTGGCCGCCGTGGCGGCCATGTCGGCCGCCGCGCTGGGGGGCGGGGCCGTGGGCGCGTACCTGGCAGGGGACAGCGCGCAGCCCGTGGCGACCGCCACCGTGAGCAACCCGAGCCCGGTCTTCCGCACCGCCGCCGACCAGTACACGGTGGCGCAGGTGGCGGAGAAGGTGCAGCCGTCCGTGGTGATGATCCAGGGCCAGACGAGCGAGGGCTCGGGCGTGGTGCTGTCGCAGGACGGCTACATCCTGACCAACAACCACGTCGTCTCGGGGCAGAACGGCGGGCTGACGGTCAAGTTCAACGACGGCAAGACGGCCAAGGCGACCGTGGTCGGCACCGACCCGGCCACCGACCTGGCGGTCATCAAGGCCGAGGGCGTGTCGGGGCTGGCCAAGGTGGCGCTTGGGGACAGCGACCAGCTCAAGGTGGGCGACGACGTGCTGGCCATCGGCAGCCCGCTGGGCCTGGACGGCACGGTCACGTCCGGCATCATCAGCGCGCTGGACCGCACCGTGACCTCCGGGAGCAGTCAGGACGAGCAGCAGCTCCCGCCGGGCTGGGGCGGGCAGGGGCAGCAGCAACAGCAGGAGACGACCACGCTCGGCGGCATGATCCAGACCGACGCGGCGATCAACCCGGGCAACTCCGGCGGCGCCCTGGTGAACGCGGCGGGCGAGCTGGTCGGCATCAACAGCGCGGTCGCCGCCGACGGCGTCAACCTCGGCTTCGCGATCCCGGTGAACACCGCCAAGCACGTGTCGGAGCAGCTCATCAGCAAGGGCACGGTGAGCCACGTGTACCTGGGCGTGAGCGTCACCGACGCCAGCGGCGACGTGACCGGCGCGCTCGTGCGCCAGGTGACCCAGGGCAGCCCCGCCGAGAAGGCCGGGCTGAAGCAGGGGGACCTGATCACCAAGATCGGCGAGACGCCGGTGCAGGGCGGCGACACGGTCGTCGGCCAGGTGCGCGGGTACAAGGTCGGCCAGCAGGTCGCCGTCACCTACCAGCGTGACGGCGAGGAGAAGACCGTGACCGTCACCATGGAGGAGCCGAAGCAGCAGCAGTGACACACCATGAAGAGCGCCTTCGCCCGTACGGGCGGGGGCGCTCTTCGTGTTTCGGCACTTAATCCGATCCGGCAGGGAAGATGCGCGGATCGGTGGCGGTCAGGCCCTCCTCGATCGGCGTAACTCGGGTTACATTCACGTTAATTTGCCCTCTCTTATTCCCCCGAGTAGACCGAAGGAGAGAGGCATGAGCGCGAGAACCGCAATCGCGGCCCTGACTGCTGCGGCGATCCTCATGCCGGCAGGCGCCGCCCAGGCAGGTGCGGCGGCGCCGCCGCCCGACTCCCAGTTCCAGAAGGTGACGCTCAACGACAACCCGGGCGAGCCCATGGACCTGGCGGTGTTACCCGATTCGAGGGTCCTGCACACGACCAGGAAGGGCGAGGTCTGGTTACACGACCCGAAGACCGGGCTCAACACGCTCGCCGCCCGGCTCGACGTCTACCAGCACGACGAGGAAGGGCTGCAGAGCATCGCCCTGAGCCCCGGCTTCGGCAAGGGCTCCAAGAAGGACGACTGGGTCTACCTCTACTACTCGCCCCCGCTCGACACCCCCGTGGACGACCCGGCGACCCCGGACGTCAACGAGGGCGACGCCCCGTTCACCGGCACCCCGGCGGACTTCGCGCCCTTCAAGGGGCTGATCAGGCTGTCCCGCTTCCGCTGGGGCGGCACGACCGTCGACCTGCGCACCGAGCAGCGCATCCTCGACGTCCCGGTGGACCGGGGCATCTGCTGCCACGTCGGCGGCGACATCGTCTTCGACGCCGCGGGCAACCTGTACCTGTCCACCGGCGACGACACGAACCCGTTCCAGTCGGACGGCTTCACTCCGATCGACGAGCGGGCCGAGCGCAACCCGGCCTTCGACGCCCAGCGCAGCGCCGGCAACACCAACGACCTGCGCGGCAAGATCCTGCGCATCAGCGTGCGCGACAACGGCTCCTACACCGTCCCCAGGGGCAACCTCTTCAGGCCGGGCACGGCGGGCACCCGGCCGGAGATCTACGCCATGGGGCTGCGCAACCCGTTCAGGATCGAGCTGAACCGGCGCACCGGCGAGCTGTACGTCGCCGACTACTCGCCCGACCAGCAGGAGGCCGACCCCGCGCGCGGCCCGGCCGGGCACGGCAAGTGGACGGTCGTCCGTAAGGCGGGCAACTACGGCTGGCCGTACTGCGCGACGGCGCGGCTGCCGTACGTGGACTACGACTTCGCCACCGGCGCCTCGGGCGCGACGTTCGACTGCGCGGCGCCCGTCAACGAGTCGCCGCGCAACACCGGCCTGCGCCGGCTGCCGCCGGTCGTGCAGCCCGACGTGTGGTACTCCTACGGGCCGTCGGCGGAGTTCCCCGAGCTGGGCACCGGCGGGATCGGCCCGATGGCGGGACCGGCCTACGACTTCGACCCGGCCGACACGCGGGGCCGCACGGCCGTGGGCTGGCCGAAGTACTACGACGGCGTCCCGCTCTTCTACGAGTGGACCCGCGACTACGTCAAGGCCTTCCACGACAACGGGCGGCGGATCGAGCCGGTGCTGCCCTCGTTCGTCTTCGACAACCCGATGGACCTGGAGTTCGGCCCCGACGGCGCGCTCTACGTCCTGGAGTACGGCGACGGCTTCTTCAGCGAGAACCCGGACGCCCAGCTCGCCCGCGTCGACTACATCGGCAACACCGGCAACCACACCCCGATCCCGGCCGCGCAGGCCTCGGTGACGAACGGCCTGGCCCCGCTCACCGTGAGCTTCACCAGCACGGGCACCGCCGACGCCGACGGCGACCGGATCCGCTACGCGTGGGACTTCAACGCCGACGGCCGGGTGGACTCCCGCGACCCGAGCGGCGCCTACACCTACACCCAGAACGGCATCTACGACGCCACCCTGCGGGTGAGCGACCCCAGCGGCAGGTCGGCGGCCACGTCGGTGCGGATCGTGGTCGGCAACGCCGCGCCGGTCGTCGAGCTGGTACGCCCGGTGGCGGGCCAGCCGTTCTCCTTCGGCGACGTGGTCGAGTTCGAGGTCCGCGTCACCGACGACCAGCCGGTGGACTGCGCGAACGTGACCGTGGACTACATACTCGGCCACGACGACCACGGCCACCCGCAGACCACCGCCCGTGGCTGCACGGGCTCGATCCAGACCACCGAGCCGAGCGGCCACGACCCGGAGACGGACGAGCTCACGGGCGTCTTCGTGGCCACCTACACCGACCCGGGCACCGGCGGCCTGCCGCCGCTGACCTCCAGCACGCAGGTCGTGCTGGAGCCCACGAGTTAGGAGACACCCTCATGTGTTACGGCTACGGCCCCAGCAGGCGCACCTTGCTCGCGGCGGGCCTCGGACTCGGCGCGGCGGCCCTGGCCGCCGCGTCCCCGGCCGCGGCTGCGGCGACGCCGCCGCACCACGGCGGCAGGGAGCGGGTCCCTCCGGGCCAGATCAGCATCCAGCTCTGGACGGTGCGCGACGACCTGGCCCAGAACTACGACACGACCCTCGCCTACCTGGCCGAGATCGGCTACCCGAAGGTCGAGCTGGCGCTGGGCTACTTCGGCCGCACGGCGCAGCAGTTACGCGACTTCCTCGACGGGCTCGGCATCCAGGCCAGCTCCAGCCACGACGGCATCAGCCCCGACGACGCCGCCCTGGAGACGAAGATCCAGAACGCGCTGACGCTCGGCCAGACCTACATGGTGGTGCCGTACCTGGCCTCGGCCAGCCTGGACGAGTGGAAGGGCTGGGCCGAGCGGATGAACGTCGAGGCGCTGGCCGCCCGCAAGGCGGGGCTGCGTTACGGCTACCACAACCACGCCCACGAGTTCACCACCGACCTCGGCGGCGGGGTGACCCCGTGGGACGTGCTCACCTCCGAGCTCGACCCGCGCCTGGTCCACCTGGAGATCGACATCTACTGGGCGGTCACCGGCGGCGTGGGCCGAGGGGCCAGGGATCCGGTGAAGTTCGCGATCGACGTCATCAGGCGGGCGCCGCAGCGGGTGCTGCAGTACCACGTCAAGGACCGGCACCTGGACGGTGACATGGCCGACCTGGGCACCGGCACGATCGACTTCCGCCGGGTGTTCGACGCCCACCAGGTCAGGGAGTACATCGTGGAGAACGACACCCCCGACGTGACGCCGCGGCAGACGTCGGAGGTCGGCTACCGCTATCTGCGCAAGATCCGCTTCTAGTCTAAAAAGTTGGTGCTGACGACGCCGACGAGCGGTAGAAAACGGTCACCCGGGAACTTTTCTCCATGCGAGACATATGGGGCCTGGGGGGAAGTATGTACCACTCGCTCGGCGTCGTCATCACCGCGATCATCACCGCCGCGCCGCCTCAGGTGGACAACATCGCCCACCGCGGCGGCTCGGCGCAGGCGCCCGAGAACACCATCGTGGCCTGCGCCCTGGCCAGGGCCCAGCACGCCGACGTGTGCGAGTTCGACGTCCAGCAGACCAAGGATCATCAGCTCGTGCTCATGCACGACGAGACCCTGAGCCGCACCACCGACGTCGAGAAGCTGTTCCCCAGGCGCAAGCCGTGGTGGGTCTCCGACTTCACGCTCGCCGAGATCCAGCGGCTGGACGCGGGCTCGTGGTTCTCCCCGCGCTTCCGCGGCGAGGGCGTCCCCACGCTCAAGCGGGCACTGGAGGCGGCCCGCGACACCGGCGCCGGGCTGCTGCTGGAGGTCAAGCACTCCCCGCGCAGCCCGGACATCGACCGCCGGGTCGCCGCCGAGCTGCAGGAGGAGCGCGCGGCGTGGACCCCTGAGCGGCTCACCGTGCAGGCGTTCGGCTGGCACTCGATGCGCGTGCTGCGCGACATGGTGCCCGGCCTGCCCACCGCGCTCATCGGCAGGCCCGCCGCAGGCCGGCTCGGCGAAGTGGCCCGCTACGCCGACGGCCTCACGCTTCCGCACACCGGGCTCACCGCCCGCTACGTCAAGAAGGTGCACGAGCGGGGCATGCGCGTCTACACCTGGTCGGCGGACCGGCCGGCGCTGATCCAGCGGCTGATCTCCTTCGGCGTGGACGGCATCATGACCAACAGGCCCGACCGCCTGGAGGCCGCCAGACGGCGCGGGTGACGCCCCGCCGCTTAGGCTGGAAGGTCCATCCTGGAAAGGCGTCGCATGTTGTGGCCCTGTATCGGCGACGGTCACGGTAACGTTCCTGAACGTGCGCTCCCGCCCTCGTGCGGGAGCGCGTCCTTTCCCGCACGCCATCCGCGCATGTCCTGGGAGCACGGATAGAGGTGGCCGAAAGCATCGACAGCCGACAGCCCGGCCATGCTCCCGGAGCGGCCGAGCGGCGCGAACTCCGGCTCCTGTGGACCGGCTCCACCGCCTCGCAACTCGGGAACATGGCCGCCACGGTCACCGCACCGCTGCTCGCGCTCTCACTCACCAGCTCACCCGTCTTCGCCGGCTGGGTCGCCGCCGCCGGCACGCTGCCGCGCATCCTGCTGCACCTGCCCGCCGGCGTGCTGGCCGACTACTCCAACCGGCGCCGCGTGATGGTCGCCAGCATGGTCGTCCGCGCGGCGCTGGCCGTGCTGATGATCGGCTGCCTGGTCGTCGGCGAGGGCATCGTCTACCTGCTGCCCGCGATCAGCATCGCCCAGGGCATCTGCGTGGTGCTCTACAGCACGGCCGAGACGACCGCCGTCCCCTGGCTCGTCCGGCGCGAACGGCTGGCCAGGGCCATGGCGGGCAACGAGGCCCGCACCCATGTGGCCGGGCTGCTCGGCAGGCCGCTCGGCGGCTGGCTGTTCGAGCTGGGCCGCTGCTGGCCGTTCCTGCTGGACGTCGCCACCTCCCTGGTGTCCGTCCTCACCCTGCTGCGGATGCGCGACAAACGTTTCGCGGGCGCCGCGGTCAGACGGCCGCTGCGCCTGGCGTGGCAGCTCAGGGCGTTCTGGCGCGGCCTGACCTTCCTGCGGCACGAGGACTTCCTCGCCCGCGTCATGATCGTCTGTGCGCTGGCGAACTTCTCCTTCCAGACCCTGGGCCTCACCCTCGTCCTGCTCGCCCACGAGCGGCACATGTCGCCGCTGGTCATCGGCCTGCTGATCGCCGCCTCCGGGCTGGGCGGCGTGCTCGGCTCGCTGCTGGCCCCGCGCCTGCTGCGCAGGATGAAGCCGGCGCGGCTGATCGTCGCGGGCGTCTGGGCGTGGCTGCTGCTGAGCGCGAGCCTCACCCTGGCCGACCACGACTCGCTGCTGTACGTCGCCGCCGTGCTGCCCGCCGTGTGGGGCGGGATCGGGTTCATCGGCGCGCACATCAACGTCGCGCTGGCCCTCTACCAGACCTCGGGCGTGCCGAAGCGGCTGTTCGGCCGGGTCACCAGCGTCATCCGGTTCTTCTCCGGCAGCACCGTGCCCCTCGGCGCGCTGACCGGCGGCTACCTGCTGGCCATGCTCGGCACGGAGGGCGCCGTCATCGCCGTGGCCGTCGTGGTGGGCGCGCTGGCCCTGGCGATCTCCGCGCCCGCGCGCGCCTCATCCGTCCGGCTGCTCCGCCGGGAGCGGCCGCGCGACCGGGCCCGTCATCGGAGCGGGCAGCTCCCTGGACACGTCGTGGAACAGGTCGTCGCTCAGCGCATGGAGGCTGCCCTGCAAGCTGGCCTGTATCTCCGCAGGGGCCTCCGCGGGCACCGAGGTGGACCACGCCTGCAGGTACGCCTCGTCCACCGCCTTGGTCAGCGACTCGATCCGGTGGTGCACCCGAGGCGGGCACAACGGCCGCAGCCACGCCACCGCGACGCTGGCCGCCAGGTACTCCACGCGTACCTGGCGGAGCTGCTCCGGCCGGTCCTCGCCGCCCAGGCGGGCAAGGCTGTTGCCGCGCATGTCCAGCGAGATGCGCACGGCAAGCCCCAGCTTCAGCACCGCCGCCTGCGCGTCCGCGAACGCCGTGAGCAGCTCGCGGACCCGCGCGTCCGTGCGGAACGCCTCCCGCTCCTCCGCCGCCGCCGCACGGTCCTGCCTGGCCTTATTCCGCTCACTGATCACGTAGGAACCGGCGCCGGACAGCGCGGCCAGCACGGCGCTGCCGCCGGTGATCAGGGTGAGCAGAGCGGTTTCACTGATCAGCGATGCCTCCTGTGAGCCGGCCGCCATCGAGTTCGCTGGCGATCTCGTTACGGGTTCGCCTGGCCTCGGGCACCTCGTCGCGCTCCAGCACGCGGCTCAGCACGTCGAGCGCCGCCGTGGTCTCGCCGGCCGCCCGCAGCGCCTGGCCGAGCCCGGTACGTACGACCGGGTCGTTCGGCAGCCTGCTGACGGCGGCCATCATGTGCTCGATGGCCGTGCTGCGCCTGCCCTGGATCAGCGAGATGCGGCCGATCGCGGCGAGGATCCAGCCCACCGACGTGCAGTCGTTGAGCGCCTCGTACAGGGTGGCGGCGGCCAGGTAGCGGGCGTTGGCCTCGTCCAGCGCGCGCTGCTCGAAGCAGAGGTTGCCGAGCAGCGACTCGATGTCGGCGCGCACCCGCATCTCCTTCGGCGGGCACACCCGGGCGGCCTCGCGGGCCAGCCGCCCCGCCCGGCCGGGCTCGCCCTCGGCGCGGGCGCGCACGGCGGCGCACAGCAGCGCGGCGGGGTCAGGCGGCGGATGCGGCCACTGCCCGGCGTCGAGCCTGCGCAGCGGCGCGAGCAGGCGCCGCTGCCGCAGGTCGGGGCCGGCGTTGTGGCGGGCGTCGGTGATGAGGTGGCGGTCCTCCATCGAGTGCAGGAACGCGTCGGTGAACTTCACCGTGGCGGCGCTCCTGCCCCGGTGCAGAAGGGTGCGCCGCAGCCAGCGGTCCAGCTCGCGCGGCGACAGCTCGTGCTCCGCCGCCGCCACCGCGAGCGTCCTGCCGCACCAGTCGGACAGCGCCCTGTCGACCTCCGACCGCAGGTGCGCGAAGTGGTCGTGGTCGGGCTCCTCGCGCCACAGGTGCGCGCCGGCGACCTGCAACAGCAGCGGGTCGATCGCCCGGGTCAGGCGGCTCACCTGGCCGTTCTCGTCCCTGATCGTACGCAGCTCCTCCAGCAGCTCCTCGACCTCGGAGGGTGGGAAGTGCAGCCGCATGGCCTGCGCGGAGCGGCTCACGACCACGGTGGCGGCCTCCGGCGAGAGTGGCCGCAGATGGTACTCGGCACACTCGGGCCGGTCGGCGTCCTTCACCTCGTGGCGCAGGTCGTCGAGGTAGTCGGAGCGCACGGACAGGAGCAGGCGCAGGTTCGGCCGGGCGGCCAGCGCCTCGAACAGCTCGTCCAGCAGCCGCCGACGGTGCCCCTTGCCCGGCTCCTGCCTGCGCAGGAACGCCTCCGCCTGGTCGACGGCGGCGAAGATCGGGGCGGGCCGGCCGTCGCTGTCGTGCGTCTGCCTGCCGCGCACGAACTCGCCGACCGACAGCGCCGCCAGCCTTCCCGGCGACTCCTCGGGGTCCCAGGAGGACAGCAGGGTGAGCACGTACGGGTTGTGGCCGGGCAGCGCGGCGACCGGCCACACCTGGCACGAGGCCGCCCGCCCGAGCGGCAGCACGTTGGCGTTGTCCGCGCGCAGCGCCGGGATCAGCCCCGCGCGCAGCAGCGAGGTCTTGCCCGCGGCGGCGTCGGAGTGCAGGATCGTCAGCCTGTTGCGCCGCCACAGCTCCAGCAGCAGCCGGATCTCGTCGGACCTGCCGAAGAAGAGGCTCTCGTCGTGAGCGGTGAACGGCCGCGGTCCGATGAAGGGGCTGCGTCGCCGCCGCAGTGCCGCGGGTATTCCTGCCATGGGGAGACCTCGCTCACCGAGGAGATGACATATCGCGCCGGCGCGAGCGGAAAACCGCCCGCGAGCGTGCGCCACGGTGCGAAATCAAATATCGACCAGGCCGAAACGCGATGATGTCTCTGCCGCACCACATTTCCAAGTTACCGCACGTCGAATCGGATACCTTGCGGGCGCGGCCGTTTCGGGCCACCGAAACACAAAAAGGCGGCGCCCGCCCGCCGTTCATTCGAGCGCCGGAACTTCGGGCCCGGTCAGTTCCCCCCGCGCGCGGGCGGGGTGCTGTTGTCGAAGGCCGCGAACACGTCCTCCTGGTCCGGGCCGTGCTCGAACAGCTCGCGCAACGCCGTGCCCAGCGCGGAGTCGCCGAGTTCGCGCAGGTCACCGGGGGAGAGTGCGGATACGTCGACCAGGTCGCCCTGTCGTGCGGAAGACTGCGGTCTCATGAGCGCTCCTTGAGCGGCTTATTCCGGCGATCTCGAGCTTTGTCTGACTGTACCTCTGCGGGAACGTACAACGCAGTTAGGATGGTGCTCGTCCTCATTACTCCCCATGCCTTTGCAGTCGTAATCCGACGAGCGGGAGGCGGAACGCGTGATGGTTTCACAGCCGGCCACCACCGAGCGATCACCACGTGATTTCCCGGCGGTGTGGAAGGTGCCCCCGAGAAACAAGAACTTCACCGGGCGGGAAACTCTGCTCAACAGGTTGCACACGGGCATCGGCGACAACGTCACCGCCGTGGTGCCGCACACCCTGCACGGCCTCGGCGGGGTCGGCAAGACGCAGATGGCCATCGAGTACGCCTACCGTTTCCGCGACAGTTACGACGTCGTCTGGTGGATCCCCGCCGACCAGCCCGGCCTGGTCCGGGCCACCCTGGCCCAGCTCGCGCCCAAGCTGGGCGTGCCCGACGCCACGACGGCCGGCATCGAGGACGCCGCCAACGCCGTGCTCGACGCCCTGCGCAGGGGCGAGCCGTACGGCCGCTGGCTGCTCATCTTCGACAACGCCGACCAGCCCGAGGACTTCGGCGACCTCATCCCGCCCGGCCCCGGCGACGTCCTGGTCACCTCCCGCAACCACCGCTGGGCGGGCGTCTACGAGACGATCGCCGTGGACGTGTTCCCACGTAAGGAGAGCATGGAGTTCCTCTCCAGGCGCGTGCCGTCGGTCACCGTCGAGGAGGCCGACAGGCTGGCGGAGGCGCTCGGCGACCTGCCGCTGGCGCTGGAGCAGGCGGCCGCCCTCCAGGTCGAGACCGGCATGTCGGCGCAGGAGTACCTGCGCCTGTTCGAGCAGCACGCCTCCAGCCTGCTGGAGGAGGGCAAGCCCAGGGAGTACCCCTGGTCGATGACCACGGCCTGGCGGCTGTCGGTGACCAAGCTCAGGGAGCACCTGCCGGAAGCCATGGAGCTGCTGCGCACCTGCGCGTTCTTCGGGCCCGAGCCCATCCCGCGCGACGCCTTCCGCCCCGTCAAGGGTCCCGTGCGCCCCGAGCTGGCCGGGCTGCTCGCCACGCCCATCCGGCTGAGCAAGGCCATCGCGACGCTGGCGCGCTACGCGCTGGTCCGCATCGACCCCGACGAGCGCACGCTCCAGGTCCACCGGCTGATCCAGGCGCTGCTCAGGGAGGAGCTGGGGGCGCCGACGAAGGACGCCATCCGCTCCGAGGTGCACTCCCTCATCGTCGAGTCGGCCCCCGCAGGCTCCGACATCCCCGCGAACTGGCCGCGCTACCAGGCGCTGCTCGCCCACGTGGATCCCGCCCAGGTGGCGCAGAGCACCCGCCCCGACGTGCGCACGTTCGCGCACGCCATGCTGGGCGCCCTGGCCTCCTCCGGCGACTACCGCACCGCCAGCCGGTACGCCGACGCGTTCGTCCAGCAGTGGACGCTCGACTCCGGCGCGAACGACCCCGACGTGCTGCGGGCGCAGCGCGTCAAGGGCGACATGCTGCGCGAGTTCGGCCGCTACACCGACGCCTACGAGCTCAACACGGCCACGCTGGCCACGATGCGCGAGGCGATGGGCGCCGACCACCGCGAGGTGCTGATCCTGCTCAACGGCATCGGCGCCGACCTGCGCGGGCGCGGCCGGTTCATCGATGCCAGGGAGCACGACAAGGAGTCGGTGGAACGGCACAGGGCCGTCCTCGGCTCCGACGACCCGCAGACCCTGCGGGCGATCAACAACCTGGCCCTCGACTACGGCCTCACCAGCGACTACCGCAGCTCGCAGGTGCTGCTGGAGGAGGCGTACCGTACGGCCCAGGCCAACGAGCCCCAGGTGAGCCGGGGCACCTTCCTCAACCTGTGGGCCAGCTTGGCCCGGTCGGTCCGCCAGTGCGGCGACTACCACGAGGCGTGCGACGTGGGCAGGGACGCCCTCGGCTACGGGCGGCAACACCTCGACGCCGACCACCCGCGCGTCCTGCTCGTGCAGAAGGACCTGGCCATCGCCCTGCTCCGGGCGGGCGAGCGCGAGGAGGGCCTGGAGCTGGCCCGCGACGTGCACGCCCGCTACGTGCGCATCTACGACCTCAACCATCCGGGCACCCTGGCGGCGGCCACCTGCCTGGGCAACTGCCTGCGCACCAACGACCTGCCGGAGGACGCCTTCAGGCTCGCCAAGGACACGATGGACCGCTACGCCAGGGTCTACAGCCCCGAGCACCCCTACCACTTCGGCTGCATGAGCAACGTGGCGCTGCTGGAACGCGTGCGCGGCGAGCCTGCGCAGGCGGCCGAGCTCAACGAGACGGCGCTGGCCGGGCTGGAGGGCCGGTTCGGGCGCGACCACCACTACGTGCTCACCGTCGCGGTCAACCTCGCCACCGACCTCGCCGCGCTGGGCCGCCTCGACGAGGCCTGCCGGCTCGGCGAGGAGTCGCTGCGGCGGCTGCGCCGGCTCCTCGGCGAGCACCACCCCGGCTCGATGGCCGCCGCCGCCAACCTGGCCTGCGACCTGTCCGCCGCCGGGCGGGGCGACGAGGCCAAGCCGCTGTTCGACGAGACGATGCGGCGCTACGAGGAGACGCTCGGGCGCGAGCACCCCGACGCGCTGACCGCGGCCGAGGGACGCCACCTCGACCTCGACTTCGACCCGCCACCGATCTAGCCGGGCGCCCCGGTCGGAACCTGGCCGGTCGCGCTCGTCAACAGCGCCACATCATCGGCGACGTGCCGCCGCACGTGCGTGATCAGCCGATACAGGTCCCTGCAGTACACGGACGGGTTGCGGAACCCCGCGCCGGACCGGTACCGGTGCGGGTACAGGCCGCCCCCGCACACGCGGGCGATCTCGCAGGACGCGCACCGCGCCGACAGCGCCGCCTCACCGATCTGCCGCGCCGCCACCGACGGCAGCATCAAAGCCGTGTCGAACGAGTCACGCAGCACGTGCAGCAGGGTCACGGCCGCCCCGTCGTAGGCCGACTTGAGCGTGTCCACCTGCTCGATGCTGCCGTTCGTCTCCACCACCACGACCGCGACCGGCGACAGCCCGATCGCCTCGCTGCGCGACGGCCGCCCGAGCAGCAGCCGGATGATCTCGCTGAACAGCCGGATCTGCGTCTCCTGCGCCGGAGCCCGGTACCAGCGGTCGAACACGGCGGCCAGCCAGTCGCCGTACGGGGTGCCGGCGCCCGTCCAGCCGGGCGGCGGGGTGTCCCAGTTGCCGTGCGGCAGCAGGAAGTCCACCACCGGCGGCCCGAACTCCAGCAGCGCCTCGTACGTGACGACCGGGTCACTGGCCAGGTCCAGCGTGCACAGCAGCCCGCTGAACAGGTGCCGGTAGGCGGGCGAGGTCAGGCGCTCCAGCCCGGCCCGCACCTCGGCGTGGGTGCCCGAGCCGTTCGCCCGGCGGCGGTGCCGGTCGTGCCCCTCCTCGTCGCCGTCCACGCTCACGCCCACCCGCACGTCCAGCTCGGCGAACAGCCGCAGGAAGGCGTCGTTGAGCAGCACCCCGTTGGTCTGCACCCGGACGGTCGCCGTGACGCCGCCGCCGAGCTCGGCCCGCAGCCTGTTCACCGCGTACCGGGTGCGCTCGACGCCCGCGAGCAGCGGCTCGCCGCCGTGCAGGACGATCTCCACGTTCTTCATGCCGTGCGCCGCCGCGTGCTCGGCGACGCGCGCGGCCACCCGGTCGATCGTCGCCTTGGACATGCGGCGCGGCTGCCCGCGCCAGCCCTGGTCGGCCATCTCGTAGACGTAGCAGTAGTCGCAGGCCAGGTTGCAGCGGCTGTGCAGCTTCAGGATGAACTGGTGGAACGGCGTCGGCCGCCACCCCGACTCCAGCAGCTCGCCGACGTCGAGGCCGGCCGGCCATTCGAGTGCTGTGAGCTCGCGCCGGGCGTTGTTTCCCACGCTGATCAGCTCCTGATGGAGAGAGGCGAGCGCAGCGGCGGCTGAGGGCTCGGCGGCACCGGGATGCCCGGGATCCGAGATCGGCAAACCCTGGCCAGGTCCGCGGCAACGGCGACGACGGCCGGAGGATCCCCACCCGCCGGCTCCTCCAGCACCCGGCCGGCCTGCCCGGCCGCACCAAGGACCTGCCGCCCGTCCTGCGGACCCGCGACACCTACGGCGAGCCCAGGCAACTGCTCGACGCGGGCCTGGCGCACCGGCCGGCGTCCGCCCCTTGGCATGGGCTGGGAGTACAGCAACACCTGGTACGTCGTGGCGGGGCTGCTCCTCCAGAAGATCACCGGCAGGCCCGTCAGCGAGGTGATCACCGAGAGGGTCATCAAGCCCGCCGGGCTGAAGGACACCTACTGGCAGGGAGCCGGCGAGCGCGGCATCAGGGGCCCGCAGCCGCTGAGCTACACGGCCGCGAAGCCGGGCGAGCTGGTGGACATCACGCGCCTGCCGCGCGGCCCGCCGCCCGCGGGCTGTCAGGGGATGAGCAGCGTCTTGCCGAGGGTGGCCCGCTTGGCGATCGCCGCGTGCGCGTCGGCGGCCCGCTCCAGCGGGAACGTCTGCCCGATCACCGGCCGCAGCCGGTCGGCGGCGCCCTCGGCCAATGCCCGCACGGACAGCTCCCGCACGGCCTCGGGCGACGGGAAGGCCGCCCCCATGGACACCAGGGTGACGCCCCGCCCGGCCGCCTCCTCGGGCTCGATCACCGTCATCGACCCGCTCCCTGCCCCGAAGGCGAGGAACCGCCCGCCCTCACGGACCAGCTCGAACGCCGCCCGCCCGATGTCGCCGCCCGCCGGGTCGCAGGCCACGTCCACGCCCAGGCCGCCCGTCACTTCACGCACCCGCTCGGCCCAGCCCGGCTGGGTGTAGTCCACGCCCGCCTCGGCGCCGCGGCTCTGGGCGAGTTCGAGCTTGGTGCGCGACCCGGCGGCGGCGATCACCCGGGCGCCCGCGCGCGTGGCGAGCTGGATCAGCAGGCTGCTGACGCCGCTGGCGGCGGCCCCGATCAGCACCCACTCGCCGGCAGCGGGCGCGATGACCTGGGCGATGCCGAGGGCGGTGCGCCCGTCGTTCAGCAGGCCGACCGCGTCGCGGTGGTGCAGCCCGTCGGGGATGGGGATCACCAGGCTCGCGTCGACGGCCACCTTCTCGGCGTAGCCGCCGGTGCCGCCTGTCGTGCTGGCCACCCGCTGCCCGGCCAGGGCGGCGTCCACGCCGGGGCCCACCGCGACGACGGTGCCGGCCACGCCGTTGCCGGGGATGATCGGCAGCTCCGGCAGCGGCATGGGCGCGGAGCCGGACCGTACCTGCGTCTCCACGAACGTGATCCCGACCGCCGCGGTCTCGATCAGCACCTGCCCCTCACCCGGCACGGGATCCGGCGTCTCCTCCACCCGCAACACCTCGGGCCCGCCGAACTCCCTCAACCAGACAGCACGCATCCCGCAACTCCCTCGACGTCGTCGCTCCTCATGAGCCATCTAGGACAGCCGTCCGGAGATCACGACTATTCCGGGTGGACGACGGCCCGTTCGCCGGCCCGGCGGGTGGCGGCCAGGTAGAGCAGGCAGCAGGCGGCCAGCGCCGCGCTCACGCCGAGCGCGACCGGCGCGCCCACGGGCAGGAGCAGCCCGCCGAGCGCCGTCCCCAGGGCGATGCCGAGGTAGAGCACGGAGCCGTTCAGCCCCACCACGACGGCGGTCTCCTGAGGCGCGGCGGAGATCAGCCGCAACTGCTGTGCCGGGGTCTGGAACCAGGTGCTCGCTCCCCAGGCCGCCATGAGCAGCGCGGCCACGGGCAGCAGGTGCGACCCGGCGCCGGTGGCCCAGGTGAAGGCGCCCAGAGTGAGCGCGAGTGCCGCGTAGCCCACGAACAGCACGCGGACGGGCCCGTACCGGTCGGCCGCACCGCCCGCGACCAGGTTGCTGACGACGGCGCCGGCGCCGTACAGGAACAGCAGCCACATCTCGGACTCCGGCGTGGCCCCCAGCGCGTGCAGGAGCGGGACGGCGTAGGCGTACAGGCCGTAGCTGGCCATCATGCCGAGCAGGGTCAGCGGCAGCACCGCGAGCACCCCGGGATGGCGCAGGGCGTGCAGCCTGGTGCGCAGCGGGACGCTCGGGCCGCCCGGCAGGGCGGGCAGGACGGCGAGCACGCCTGCGGCGCAGAGCGCGCAGAGGGCGGCGACCAGCCCGAGCGCGATCCGCCAGCTCAGCGTCCTGTCGGCGAGGTTGCCGAGCGGGACGCCGAGCGCGGTGGCCACGGTCAGCCCGCCGACCACCACGGCCAGCGCGCGGGCCCGCTGGTGAGGGGCGGCCATGGCGGCGGCCACGGCGCCGGCGCCCGGGGTGAAGGCGGCGGCGCCGGCGGCGGCCAGCACCCGGGTGACGATCAGCACCGGGTAGTCGGGCGCCAGCGCGGAGCCGAGGTTGGCGAGCGCGAGCACGGCGAGCGCGCCGGTCAGCAGGGCCCGGCGCGGCACCCGGGCCGTGAACGTGGCCAGCACGGGCGACAGCACCGCGTACGCGACGGCGAAGACGGTGGCCGACTGCCCGGCGGTGCTCTGCGTCACCTGCAACGACTGGGCCATCGCGGGCAGGAACCCGGCCACCACGTACGCGTCGGTGCCGACGGCGAACGTGCCGAGCCCCAGCACCAGGGTTCTGATCGGGATACCAGACATCCTCATTCCACTTCCGGGTGAGCCCGCCGTGAGGGGGGCGATCGATCAGCCGCGCAGGCGGGCGTAGGTGCGCCGGGTGCGCTCACCCGAGGGGGAGGCGCCCGCCATGAGGTCGGCGATCGTCTGCGCGGCCAGCTCCCGCCGCCAGGCCAGCTCGGCCCGCCGCATCGCCATGCTGATCCCGCAGGGACGGCGGAACTGGCCGCCTTCCGCGCCGACGCCGCGCTGCCGGATCTCGACGCAGCGGAACGCCTCGGCGGGCCCCTCCAGCGCGGTCACCACGTCCATCATGGTGATCTGCTCAGGCGGCCTGGCCAGTGAGAAGCCGCCTCTCGCGCCGGGGACGGAGGTGAGGATCCCGGCCTTGGTCAAGGCCTGGAGCCGCTTCTTCAGGTACTCCTGCGGCAGGTCGAACCAGGCGGCTAGCTTGCGGATCGACACCGGGCCCTCGTCCCGCAGCCAGCCCAGGGTCACACAGCAGTGCAACCCCCACTCGACTCCTTCACCCATCTGCACAACCGGGATATTACACATCCCCGATCGGCCGCGTCGTCCGGGGGGCCGCCGTCTCGCGGGTCAGCCGCTTCCCGGCACGACGCCGTCGGGGCCGAGCTCGAAGCTCTGCCCGTCCTCGGGGAAGACGATGTTGGGCCGGTCGGAGCCGGTGACCTCCTCGCCGAGGTGCGTGGGGAAGAGCGTGAGGCCGGGGTGGTCGTCGGCGATGCGCTCCACGTCGTCCAGCCCCATGTGGCCCACCTTGGAGGTGCGGAAGGACGTGTCGAGGGCGAGGGCCGCGCTGGTGTCGGCGAGCCGCTCGACCGACGGGCACAGCACGGTGTCGCCGGTGTAGCCGAAGACGGTGCCGGCGGCGTCGGTGATCGAGTAGCCGAGGGCGATCGGGGTGGTGTGCTCCACGCGCAGGGCCTGGACGCGGTAGCCGTCGCCCGACCACTCGCCGCCCTCGTGGCCGAACTCGACGAAACGCGGTCGCACCTTCGGCCGCACCTGCTCCCAGGTGCCCGGATAGCTGATCTCGAACAGGTGCACCACCCGCTCGGCGAACCCCGTCGGGCCGATGAGCACCAGCTCCCGCTCCCGCTCGCGCAGCAGGCCCTGCTCCATGAGCAGGAAGATGATGTCGAAGAAGTGGTCGGCGTGGAAGTGGGTGATGAGGCAGATGTCCACGACGGCCGGGTCGATCCCCGAGCGGCGCATCGCCTTGATCGAGCCGTTCGGCGTGTCGATGAGGAGCTTGCCGTCCAGCAGCGCGGAGGCGCTCAGACGGTCGTGGAAGATCGAGCCGGTGCCGATGAAGTGAAGCTGCATTCCCGCCCCTATGGCGCTATGTGACGTCTATATTACTCACCGTAGTCAATTCAGGGGCGGGTGGTCATGACCGGTTCGGTGAGGTCCGCGTCACTGGCGGTGGCCGTGATGTCGGCGGTGCTGCTGCACGGAGACGTTCAGGCGTCCGCAGACGGTTCCAGGGGCGGGGTCGGCTGGTCGGCGATCGGCGCGCCCGCCGGCATGGACGAGCTGGTCGGGCTGGTCGTGCGGCGGCTGCTGCTGGCCGACGAGGTGGCGGCGGCCAAGCTCGCCGACGGCCGCCCGATCGACGATCCCGCCCGCGAGCGTCGGCTGCTCGACGCGGTCGCCGCCGAGTCGGCGCGGGCCGGGCTGCCGCCGGAGGACGGGGTGCGGTTCTTCCGTGCCCAGATCGAGGCCGGCAAGCGGGTGCAGCGCGGGCTGCACGCGCGCTGGCGGGCGCATCCTGAGCTGCGGCCCCGCCGCCACGCCGACCTGGCGACCGAGATCAGGCCGCGGCTCGACCGGCTCACGCCGCGCCTGCTGCGCCTGCTGAAGGAGACCGCACCGGTACGCGCCTCCGTCGGCCGCTGCTGGGCCGCGTCGGCCGCCGCCAGGCTCGACGTGGAAGCCCGTACCGGGCTGGACCGGCTGCACCGCGACGCCCTCGACGCGGCGCTCGTCCCGCTCTGCGCGCGCTCAGGCCGAGCGCGGCAGGGGATGCCTGGTTCTTGACGCGGCGCACCTGGGGTCGTCCACGCGTGCGGTGACGCGGGCGCAACTTCGGGGGCGTCGCGTGGCCGGGCGTCCTCGGCCGGAGGCGTAGGGGCGTGCGGGCAGCGGGAGAATCACGGCCGTGGACTCCGTCGCGGGTTCGGCGGAATCCGCCGTGGCTGTTGGTGCGGGTGCCGCTGCGAGTGTCGCTTCGAACGCCGGCTCGGGCGCCAATTCGGATGCCGGCTCGGGTGCCGGTTCGGGTGCCGGTCCGGAGGCGGGCGCCGGGTCGGCGGCGTCGGGTTTTCGGGAGTCGGCGGGAGGCGCCAGGAGCGCGTCCTCCAGAAGAGTCATGAGCATCAGACCGATCAGAGCCGCCACCGGGATGGCCAATGCCGCAAGGATGATCGTCACCTCCTGTGTGGCGCCGGGCGATCGCTCTGATGTGATCGCCCCGTTCACATTCCGCCAACAAGCGGCCCCTACCGCACCAGAACGGGACTAAACGGGCTGGTTGGCGCGGCGGCTCACTGTCAGGACAGGTTGCAGGTGGCCGACGGCATGAACGGGTTCTCCGGCGGCACCCCCACGGCCTGGCCGTAGGCGGGGTACTTCCACGCGCACACCGCCGTCACCGACACCTCCGCGCCGTCCGAACACTTCATGCCCGACCAGCCGGCGCCGTACATGAGCGTCTGCCCGTGCGCCTTGCAGTACTCGCCGACGTCGTTCCACGTGATCGTGCCCGTGGAGGGCTGGAGCGACGGCTTGGGGGAGGGCGGCCGGCTGGTGGCGGACGGCTTGCTGGTCGGCTCGGGCGTCTTCCTCGGCTTCTTGGCGGAGGTGGTGGGGCTGCTGCCCGGCATCGCGTCGGAATCGCGGGCCGGGGTCGCGGACCTGCGGGGCGTCTTGGCGGGGGACGCCGGAGCCGGGCCGGCGGTCTTGTCCGGCTTCTTCGTGACGAGCAGCTCGTACGCGGTGGGGGCCGGCGACGGGGTGGACGACGCGGGTTCCGAGGGCGGGGGCGACGTGCTCGGCGGCGGTTGCAGCGCGGCCTGTCGCTGGGCGGTGGCGGGGGTGAGGGCGTACACGCTGATGCCGACGCCGGCGGCGAGCACCAGCGCCGCGCCCGCCGCGACGACGGCAGGCACGCGCCGCCGGACGGGGCTCACCGCGCGGGCGCGCGGCGCGGTGGAAAGGTGCCCACTGGCGTCATACCCGCCCGGAACGCCTCCGGCATGGGCCTGCTCAGCCGTCGTCCGCCCGGCGTGCGCCTGCTCGGCGGCGGCGTGTCCGGCGTGCGCCTGCCCGGCACGGGCGTGCTCGGCCGTGGCCTGCCCGGCGTGCGCCTGCCCGGCGTGCGCGTGCTCGGCGTGCGCGTGCTCGGCGTGCGCGTGCTCGGCGTGCGTCTGCCCGGCGGGGGCGTGTCCGGCGTGCGCCTGCTCGGCGGCGGCGTGTCCGGCGTGCGCCTGCCCGGCGTGCGCCTGTCTGGCGGGGGCGTGCTCGCCGGGGCGTTCGGCGGCGACGGCGCGGGGCGTGGGGGAGTGCTGAGCGTGGCCGTCGGTCGGGGCGGAGTGCCAGGACAGGGCGCGCAGGCGTTCGACGACCTGGGCGGCGGTGGGCCGCCCCGCCTGCTCCTTGTCCAGGCACTCCGCCAGCAGCCCCCGCAGCCGCCCCTCCACCCCGCTCAGGTCCGGCTCACTGCGCAACACCGAGTTGAGGGTCGCGGGAATGGACTCGCCGGGAAAGGCCCGCTGCCCGGTGGCCGCGTAGTACATGGTCGCGGCCCACGCGAACAGGTCGGCGGCCGGCCCCACGTCCTCGTCCGCGATCTGCTCGGGCGCCATGTACGCGGGGCTCCCGATCGGCTGGCTGCTGACCACCGACTGGCTCACGTCCAGAGCCTTGGCGATGCCGAAGTCGATCACCACGGGCCCGTCGGGGCCCAGCAGCACGTTGCCGGGCTTGAAGTCCCTGTGCACCACCCCGGCGGCGTGGATCGCGGCCAGGGCCGTCGCCGTGTTGATGGCCAGCCGCTGCAGCGCCGCCGCGCCGCGCGGCCCGCTCTCCCTGACCGAGTCCTGCAGCGAGGGGCCGTCCACGTACTCGCTGACGATGTACGGCCTGGCCCCCACGAACCCGGAGCCCAGCAGCTGGGCCGTGCAGAAGGGCGCCACCCGCTCGGCCGTCTGCACCTCGCGCAGGAACCGGTTCCTGGCCTCGTCGTCGGTGATCAGGTGCGAGTGCAGCAGCTTGACCGCGACGAGCGCGCCGCCGGGGCCGCGCGCCGTGTAGACGGTGCCCTGCCCGCCCGCGCCGAGCCGGCCCTCCAGCCGGTACGGCCCGGCCTCGGCGGGGTCGTCGGGCAGCAGGCTCATCGGCTCGGGCACCGGGGCTCCTCGACGTCGTGCCGGGCGGCGTTCAGGACGCCGTCCTCGGGACCGGGTGGCCGGGCGGGAGCCGGGCGACCAGCCCCTCGGCGGCCGCTGTGATCAGGAACACGAAGTAGTCCTCCGGGGTGTGGTCGGGGATGCCTGCGCCGGCCTGCCGCAGCAGCTCGGAGCCCGCCATCACGGCCAGCGCCTCGTCCACGGCCGGGGTGCCGAGCAGGCTCGCCCGCTCCTGCTCGGCCACGGTGGCGCCGATGGCGATGGTGGCCATCGAGGAGGAGAGCGTGACGGCGGCGGCCGGGTCGTAGCCGCGCCGGCCGAGGGCGACGATCTGGTGCTCCAGCAGCCGCAGGCCCGACGGCCCGCGCGGGAACAGCCGTTGCAGGTACTGGGCGGTCCCCGGGTGGCCGAGGGTGAAGCGCCGCAACTGCATGGCGAAGCTCGCCAGGTGGGCGGCGGCCGGCTCGGCGGGGTCGTCCACGAGCGTGAGCCGGTCGAGGATCGCCTCGCCGACCAGCGTCTCCAGCGCGGAACGGCCGGCCACGTGGCGGTAGAGCGCCGCAGTCGTGACGCCGAGCGCGTCGGCGACGCCCTGCATGCTGAGCTGGACGAGGCCGAGGCGGGTGCCGGCCTCGATCACGTCGCTCAGCGTGAAGCTGGCCGTGCGCCCGCCGGTCTTCACTGGGCGATCCCCTTCCAAAGTTACGGTCCCTAACTTAGAAGAATGATCAGCCCGGACGCAAGGAGTCAGATCGCCCGCGCCACTGTCACCATTCGAGCCACAGGGCGAGCGGCCCCCGGTGATCGAGCGTGCCGCGGTACTCGATCCGCTGCCCCGCCACGAGCCGCAGCCCCGGCAGCCGTTCGGCGAGCAGCCGCAGCGAGATCTCGACCTCGCGCCGCGCCAGCCCGGCCCCCGGGCAGTAGTGGGGCCCCTGACCGAAGACCACGTTCGCGCGGGGCGTCCGGGTGATGTCGAAGGTCTCGCCCCGTTCGAAGGCGTCGTCGTCCCGGTTGGCGGAGGCGAGGCAGAGCGCGAACTCGGTCCCGGCGGGGAAGTCCTGCCCGCCGACGGTGGCGTCGGCGGTCGAGACCCGCAGGAAGATGTGCGTCGGAGTGTCGTAGCGGGCGATCTCCTCGGCGGCGTTCGCCACGAGGCCGGGCCGCTCGCACAGCAGCCGCCACTGCTCGGGCTGGGACAGCAGCCGCAGCAGGCCGTTGCCGAGCAGCGCCGAGGTGGTGATGTGGCCGGGCACGGCGACGCCCAGCACGAGCCCGATGAGCTCGGCCGTGCGCTCGAAGGTGAGCGGCTCCGTGCCGGGGGCGAAGGCGGCGAGGTAGTCGCTGATCAGGTCGTCGCGGGGGTCGGCGCGGCGCGCGGTCACGTACCGCTCGATGAGCTGCTGGAAGCGCACCCACGTGCGGGCGCACTCGATCTGCTCCTCCTCCGAGCTGAACCGGTGCCCCATCCCCATGGACGCGGCGGTCCGGCTGTCGTCGCCGAACGCGGCGCTGTCCTCCTCCGCGAAGCCGATCAGCCGGGCGATCACGTCCACGGGCAGCGGGTTGGCGTAGCCGGCCATGAACTCGACGCCGCCGTCCTTGGCGAAGCCGTCGATGAGCTGGGTGGCGCGTTCGGTGATGTACGGCTCGATCGCGTCCACGCGCTCGGGGGTGAGCGCCGCCGCGGCGGGGCCGCGCAGCCGCCGGTGCTCGTCGCCGTCCATCGTGATGTACGAGGCGAGGTTGGGGTAGCCCTTGCCCAGCTCGGCCAGGACGGCCGGAGGAAAAGGCGTGAACGGCCGCAGGGTGTTGGCCGAGGAGAACGTGCGGCTGTCGCGCAGGATCCGGCGCACGTCGGTCATCCTGGTCACGACCCAGGCTCCGATGGCCGGGGAGTAGAACAGCGGCTCCTCGCGGCGGGCCCGTTCGTAGAAGGGGTAGGGGTCGGCGTGGTGCTGGTGGAGCGGTTCGTACAGGTCGCCCAGGGACATGCCCATCACCTTCGCCCGGAAGATGGCAATTGCCCTGACTATAACCCGGCGACGTTACCGTGACTTATGACCAGCGAGACTCCTGAGGCCAGGCGGCACCGCCGCGAGCAGCTCCGCGACTTCCTGCGCGCCTGCCGGGCGCGGCTCGCCCCCGGCGACGTCGGCATGGTGGCAGTGGGGCGGCGCAGGACGCCGGGGCTGCGCCGCGAGGAGGTCGCCGTGCTGGCCGGGGTCGGCGTGTCCTGGTACACGTGGCTGGAGCAGGGGCGCGACATCAACGTCTCGGCCGAGGTGCTCGACGCGATCGGCCGGGCGCTGCGCCTGAGCGAGCCGGAGCGCGCCCACCTGTACCTGCTGGCCGGACTCAACCCGCCGCTCCCCGGTGGGACGCGGGGCGGCGCGGAGGTCACCCCGGAGCTGCGCCGCCTGCTCGACGCGTGGACGCCTCGACCGGCGATCCTGCGCGACAGCCGGTGGAACCTGCTGGCGATCAACGCGGCGACGCGGGCGGTGTTCGGCTACGACGACGTCGATCACAACTGCCTGGTCTCGTTCTTCACCAACGCCCGCTACCGCGGCATGCACGTGCAGTGGGACGCGGTCGCCCCGGCCGTGGTCGCCGCCTTCCGCGCCGACGCGGGCCACGCCCCCGGCGACCCGGAGTTCGGCCGGCTGGTGGACGACCTCAGCGCGGTCAGCCCCGAGTTCGCCGGGCTGTGGGCCCGCCACGAGGTGGGCGCGCCCGTCCAGGCGGTGAAGGCGGTGCGCCACCCCGCCGCCGGCGACCTGTACTTCGAGATGACCACTCTGACGGTGGCCGACCGGCCGGACTGGCACCTGGAGCTGTACAACCCGCTGCCCGGCACCGATGAGCGGCTGGCCAAGGTGGTGCTGTCAGACCCAGGCTGAGCACGCACTGTCTCGCCCGCGCCCAGGTCGGCAGGCTGAGCTTCATGACGAACGGACGTTTCAACGGCAGGATCGCACTCATCACCGGCGGCACCAGCGGCATGGGCCTGGCCGCCGCCCGCAGGCTGCTCGCCGAGGGCGCGCGGGTGGTCATCACCGGCAGGGACGAGACGCGGCTGAAGGCCGCGCACGACGAGCTGGGCGGCGACGACCGGGTCCTCCCGGTACGCGCCGACGTCGCGGACCTCGCCGGCCTGGACGCGCTGACCGCCACGATCCGCGACCGGTACGGGCGGCTCGACGTGGTGTTCGCCAACGCGGGCGTCGCCTCGTTCGGCGAGGTCACCGAGGCCGAGTTCGACCGCATCGTGACCATCAACTTCAAGGGCGTGTTCTTCACCGTCCACAAGACGCTGCCGCTGCTCGCGGACGGCGGCGCGATCGTGATCAACGCGTCGTGGACGCTGCACCGCGGCCTGCCGGGCGCCTCGATCTACGCGGCGAC
Source organism: Nonomuraea monospora (assembly GCF_039531895.1). Lineage (NCBI taxonomy): Bacteria > Bacillati > Actinomycetota > Actinomycetes > Streptosporangiales > Streptosporangiaceae > Nonomuraea > Nonomuraea monospora. Next base: position 67,499 of record NZ_BAAAQX010000036.1, on the reverse strand, counting down.
CAAGGCGGCGGTGCACAACCTGGCGCACACGCTCGCCGCCGACCTGGCGCCCAGGGGGATCCGGGTCAACTCGGTCAGCCCCGGCTACATCGAGACGCCGATGTTCCACGACAACATCTCCGCCGAGGCCGGGGCCGCCGTGCTCGCCGCGGTGCCCGCCGGGCGGCTCGGCACGGCCGAGGACGTGGCGGGCGCGGTCGCCTTCCTCGCCTCGGACGAGGCCTCGTACGTCAACGGGCAGGACCTGGTCATCGACGGCGGCCTGGTCGCCACCGCCTCTGGGCTGACCGGCTGAACCCTCAGGAACGGGCGCGGATCAGGCGGCGGCCGGCCGCTTGGGCGGGAAGCTCCACGTACCGGTAGCAGAGCGTGGCGACGGCGGCCACCACGGCCGTCAGCGCCACCGCCCAGGTGACCCGCTCCGCCCAGGCGACCTGCCCCGGGTACGGCACCAGCCGCCGCAACACCTGCACGGCCAGCGGATGCACCAGGTACACGGAGTAGCTGATCAGCCCGAGCCGCGCCAGCACCCCCGGCATGGCGACCGGCAGCAGCCGGAAGACGACGAAGGTGAGCCAGGCCGCCACCACGGCCGCCGACCAGCTCCACCTGAACGCCGTCGCCTCCGCCTCGCCCATCCCCCACCCGGGGCCGAACCAGAACGCGGCCACGACGCACACCACGGGCACCAGCCCGACCACCCACCGGGCGCGGCGGTGGAGCTGCCCCTGGTCGAGCCGGTGCAGCGCCGTGCCGGCGAACATGGTGGCCACGATGGCCAGGCTCTGCCACGCCCCGATCCTGCTGTTGAAGCCGATCAGCACGACGGCGGGCACGGCCAGGGCGGCGGCCCCGGCCAGCCGGGCGTGCGGGCCGCCGCGCAGGACCGCGGCGAGCCCGGCCACCAGCACGGCGGTCGCGGCGAGCACCACGGCCTCGACGCCGAGCCCGCGCGACAGGGCGCCGGCGGGCAGCAGGCCGCCCACGAGCACGCCCGCCGTCACGACGACGAGGGTGCCGATGGTGCGGGGCCGGTGCGGCGCGAAGACGAAGATCGCGGTGACGAGGAGGTAGAACACCATCTCGTAGGAGAGCGTCCAGAACACGTTGACGACGCTGACCACCTGGAAGAAGTCCTGCAGCATCGTCAGGTGGGCCAGCCCGGCCGTCACGGGATGCTCGCCGAGCTGCACGGGCAGCTCCGAGTACACCCGCAGCAGCCCGAACGCCGTCCCGGCGACCGCCACGAGCGCCCACAGCGGGTAGAGGCGGAACAGCCGCCCGATCCAGAAGCCGGTGACGTCGCCGCGCCGCTCCAGCGAGGCCGGCACCACGTAGCCGCTGACGAGGAAGAACACCATGACGCCGTACTGCCCGAAGTCGAACCACGGGCTGACGGCGGAGCGGATCTCGGGGAAGAGCGGGTCCAGCAGGTGCTCGAAGAGCACGGCGAGCACGGCCACGCCGCGCAGGGCGTCCAGCCAGGTCTGCCTGCGCGCGGGCGGGAGCGGTTGCGGCAGGACGCCGGCCCGCGGCCCGCCGTCGCCTCTCAGGTCGGCCAGGTTGATAGACACCCAGTCACGCTATGGGGTCAACCTGAGCGAATGCTTAGAGTAAGCCCAGGTCAGGTGCCATCTTGTCAATAGGGAAAGCTATCGCGAATATTCCTTCCCGGAGGCTGCCCAAGGCCTGCCCACCTGCCTAATCTCCGTAGTGACGGGAGAGGTGACAGCGATGAGAATCGTGGTGATCGGTGGGACCGGCCTGATCGGGTCGAAGCTGGTGACCTGGCTGGAGGGGCAGGGGCACGAGGCCGTGGCGGCCTCGCCGAAGACCGGCGTGAACGCTCTCACGGGCGAGGGGCTGGCCGGGGCGCTGGCGGGCGCGCACGTGGTGGTCGACGTGTCCAACTCGCCGTCCTTCGAGGCGGCGCAGGTGATGGAGTTCTTCGAGACCTCGACCCGCAACCTGACCGCGGCCGAGGCGTCGGCGGGCGTCGGCCATCACGTCGCGCTGTCGGTGGTCGGCACCGGGCGCACGCCCACGAACGACTACTTCCTGGCCAAGCGGGCGCAGGAGGAGTTGATCGCGAAGTCGGGCATCCCGTTCTCGATCGTGCACGCCACGCAGTTCTTCGAGTTCGTCCGCGGCATCGCCGACGAGGCCACGCACGACGGCCGGGTCCGCATCGCGCCCGTCCGCTTCCAGCCCATCGCGGGCGACGACGTGGCCGAGGCGGTCGGCCGGGCCGCGCTGGGCGCGCCGCTGAACGGCGGGATCGAGGTGGCCGGGCCCGACCAGTTCCGGATGGACGAGTTCTTCCGCGAGGCGCTGGCCTCCTGGGGCGACACGCGCGAGGTCGTCACCGACCCGCACGCGCGCTACTTCGGGACCGAGGTGAGCGAGCGGGCGCTGGTGCCGGACGAGGACGCCGCCCTGGGCCGGATCCACTACCGCGACTGGCCGGGCAGGAAGCCCTGACCCGGCGTCCTGCCGCCCTGCCGATCGGCGGCATGGACGTGGAGGCGGTCATCGAGGCGCCGGGGTCGGCGCGCCGGGCTGACATAATCACTTGGCGATCATTGGCACACCGTCGAAGCAGGACCTCGTGAGCATCCCCGCGCGCCCGCAGGACCCGGAGAAAGTGGGGCCGTACCGGATCATCGGGCGGCTCGGCGCCGGTGGCATGGGCATCGTCTACGCGGGCGTGGACGCCGCGGGGCAGCGGGCCGCGGTCAAGCTCATCCACCACACGTACGCCGCCAACCACGAGTTCAGGGTCCGGTTCCGGCGCGAGGTGGCGATGCTGCGCCGGGTGCAGGGCGCCTGCTGTGTACGGATGCTCGCGGCCGACGCCGAGGCCGAGCAGCCGTGGCTGGCGACCGAGTTCATCGACGGCCGCACGCTGGACGAGCACGTCAAGGAGCGCGGCCCGCTGGCGGGCGACGACCTGTTCGGGCTGGCCGCGGGGCTCGCGGAGGCCCTGGTCGCCGTGCACGCCGCGGAGGTCGTGCACCGCGATCTCAAGGCGTCCAACGTGATGTTGTCACCGGCCGGCCCGAGGCTGGTCGACTTCGGCATCGCCCGCTCGCTCGACGGCACGTCGCTCACCGGCACCGGCCTGGTGATCGGCTCTCCCGGCTGGGTGAGCCCGGAGGAGTACGCGGGCGGCCCGACCGGCCCGGCCGCCGACGTGTACGGCTGGGCGATGGTCGTGGTGTTCGCGGCGACGGGCAAGCTGCCGTACGGGATGGGCCGCCCCGAGGTGCTGTCGTACCGGGTGATGAACGACGCGGTGGACACCGGGGCGGTGCCGCGCGAGCTGCGGCCGACCGTGGACGCGGCCCTGGCCAAGGAGCCCGCCGCCCGCCCCGCGATGGAGGAGGTGCTCGCGGCGGTCGCCGAGGCCTGGCGCGACCGGCACGGTGACAGCGAGGTCAGGGCGGACAGCCCGGCGTCCGACGTGACGGCCCGGCTGAACCGCGTCTGGTCGGTGCAGGAGGACGCCGCCTCCTGGCCGCCGGAGCCGCCGCCCCGCCCGCCGCGCAGCCTGGTGCGCCGGCTCTCGCCCTTCGTCGCCGCCGTGGCCGCCGTCGGGGCCACGGCGGCGGTCGTGCTGAACCTCCCGTCGGGCGCGAAGACCGGCGTCCGCGCCTCGTCGCCGCCCTCGGCCGCGCCGAGCGGGTCAGCGGTGGCGAGCCCGGCGGCGTCGTCGCCGGTGCCGCGCACCGCGGTGGACCTGGCCGCGGCCCTCGACCTGTCGCTCAGCGTGACGCCCACCGCCGACTTCACCTTCGAGGGCGGCTTCACCCAGAGCAGCGCCGGCGCCAAGGCGACCGGCCGCCTGTCGAGCGGTGACGCCAGGGCCGAGGACGACTTCACGATGTCGATCAACCCCTACGAGGAGTCCGCCGGCCGCTACGTCGTCACCGACGGGCTGTTCTACCGGGACCGGCGGGGAGCCGCCGCCAAGGTGCTGGAGGAGCAGACCCCGGAGAGCGTGGACTGGTACGCGCTCCTGGTCGCCGGCACGGCCGGCCCGTCCGTCATCCAGCAGGTCGTGCTGAACAGCACCGACATCCACCCGGAGGGCCGCACCTACACCGGTGTCCTGCGCGCGAGCGAGGCGGGCGGCCGGTTGCGGACGTTGCTGGGCTCCTGGCTGGGCGCGGACGTGAGCGAGGGGAGCGGCGCCTCCTACCTCAACTACCGGCTGACGATCGACGCCAAGAACCGGCCGACGAAGTTCAGCCTCACCTGGAAGGTGCCGGTCAGCGGCACGGGCACCTACGAGTCCGTCTTCACGACCACCTACCGCGACTGGCGGGCGGGCGGCAAGATCGCCAAGCCGTAGGGGCCGACCGTCACCCGTGCTGGTCGCAGCAGGAGACGCGGGCCCTGGCCAGCTCGTCGGGGTCGTTCCACCAGTAGCCCGCGGTGCTCGCGTGCGTGGGGACGGGCTCCTTCACCCTGCTCGCGGCGTGGCCTGTGGACGGCGGGTAAGGGGCCAGGAGCTGCTCGACGGTGTGGTGCCGGCCGCCGACGAGGACGGCGGTGACGTTGGCGGCGTCCTCGATCCGGGCCAGCGGGTCGCCGTCCACGATGGCCAGGTCCGCGTACATGCCCCTGCCGATCCTGCCCAGCGGCAGGCCCAGGTAGGCGCCGGACGTGCTGGTCGCGGCGGTGAGCGTCTCCAGCGGCGTGAGCCCGTACCTGACCATGGCGCGCAGGTTCATGTGCAGGCTCACCGCGACGTGGTCGATGGGCGCGTCGGTGCCGACGGTGACCACCCCGCCGCCGCGGATCATCGCCGCGAGCTGCGCGACCTGGTTGGCCAGGTTCTTCAACGTCACCTGGATGGCGGCCGGATCGGCGTTCTGCGCCGTGGCGACCGTGGTGCGCAGCGCCGCCAGCCGCCAGTTCGGGTAGAGGCGCAGCACCCGCTCGTCGGTGGCCAGCGACGTGTCGTCCCTGTAGAGGGCGGTCGAGTTGAACAGGGTGGGGGTCCTGGCCATCTTCGAGGCGTTGAACATGGCGATGACGTCGGAGTAGGCGGAGCCCACGTTCGTGACGGTGCGGGAGTAGCCGAACCGGCTGGTGGCGCCGACGTGCTCGGTCTGGTCGCCGCCCATGGCGATCGCCGGGTAGTGGTAGTGCGAGGTCACCGGCTTGCCCCTGCGGTGCGCCCAGTCGATCACCTCCCGGTGCCAGATCACCGGCAGCCGCACGTAGCACTTCAGCACGTCGTAGTCGAGGTCGGCGGCCCGCTCCAGCTCCAGCGCGAGCTGGTCGTGGCTGAACGTCGGCCGCATGAAGTTGTAGTAGATGCGCGGCCCGTCGATGGCCTCGCCGGTGCCCAGATAGCGCGGCGCGAGCCGGGCGCCCGACTGCACCGACTCGCGCTCCTCCACCATGTGGTACGCGGGCGAGCCCGGCGAGCGGGTCGTGGTGATGCCGAGGGCCAGCCACAGCGGGCCCTGCCGCGACCCGTACGCGTAGCCCTGCATCTCGCGGTGGTGGTGGATGTCGATCAGGCCGGGCATGACGAACCTGTCGCGGGCGTCCACGAGGACGCCGGGGCGGCCGTCCCGGTGCGGCTCGACCGCGGTGATCCGCTGGCCGCGCACGATGACGTCCACGTCGCGGGCGACGGTCGCCGACACGCCGTCCCACATGCGGCCCGCGTGGATCACCACCTGCTCGGGGCCGGGGTCGTTGCGCCAGGTCAGGCGGTGCGGGACGGTGCGCGGGGCGGCGCCGTCCACGCGGACGCGGCGCAGCCGCCCGCCGTTCAGGTAGAGGAGGGTGGCGGAGTCGCCCGCCCAGACGGGGGCGTCGGACACCTCGCGGGTGACCTGGCGGGCGGGGCTGGTGGGCCGTCCCGTCGCGTCCACGGGCAGCACCCAGATCACCGACTCCATGGCGAAGGCCAGCATGGCGCCGTCCGGCGACCAGACGGGGCCGTCGTCGCCGCGCGTCTGCAGGGAGCGGTGCGGGGCCGGGTCCACGTACGTGCCCGCGCCGGTGGCCCGGTCCACCAGGAGGATCTTGGACAGGCCCTCGCGGTAGCGCCGCGAGTACGGCACGACGGCGGCCAGCGCGATCGTCCTGCCGTCGGGCGACCAGGTCGGCCTGCCGGGCTCGAACGTGGCGTTGAAGATCTTCTGCAGCTCGCCGGAGGCCACGTCCAGGACCCAGAGGGCGCCGTCCTGGTCCAGGTAGGCGATCTCGCTGCCGTCCGGCGACCATCGCACCGACAACGCGGCGGAGTCGGTGAGCCTGGTCAGTTGCCGGTCGGCGCCCGTGTCCAGGTCGCGGACCCAGATGTTGAGCGTCCCCGTCCGGTCCGTCACGAACGCCAGCCGCCGCCCGTCCGGTGAGAAGTCCGGATCGGCCTTCCACCAGCGGTCACGGAAGAGCGGCCGCGGGGTGTCGCCGAGCCGCCCCAGGTAGATGTCGTTGAGCGCGCGGAACGCGACGGTGGACCCGTCGGGGGACACCGCTGGGCTGCCGATCCCGACGACGGGGAACGAGCCGGGCGCGTCGAACACCCTGGCCTGCTTCCTGTACTTCGGGGTCGTCGTGGTCAGCGCGGCGGTGAAGCCGACCGTGCCGGCGGAGGCGGAGCCGAGGCGGCGGGTCCTGACGGTGCCTGAGGAGGTGTAGAAGTAGCGGCCGTCCGGGAGGAACCGGGCCTGGAACGGGAAGACCTCCTCGCCCGCGACCAGGGTGCCCGCCGTGCTCGCCACCTCGTTCAGGCCCGCGCGGAAGAGGTGGTAGGCCAGGTCGGTGCCGTTCGGCAGCCAGGACGGCTGGTGGATGACCTGACCGGCGGGCACCGTGACGGCGGTGCTGCGCGCGCCGGTGGCCACGTCGATGACGTCGATCCTGGTGTCGGCGACGACGAACGCGAGCTTGCTGCCGTCGGGCGACCAGGCCGGCTCGTACTCCTCGGCGGAGGTGTCCGCCAGGGCGCGGGACGTTCCGGTGGCGAGGTCGAGCAGGTGGATCCCGTAGCTGCCGCCGGCGTCGGAGGAGTAGGCGATGGTGCGGCCGTCAGGGCTGTGGCGGGGCTCGCGGTGGTCGAACGGGCCCTTGGTCAGCTGCCTGATCGCGGACCCGTCGGGCCGGATCGTCCACAGGTTGAACACGCCGTCGCGGTACGACTGGAACACCAGGCTGGAGCCGTCGGGGGACCAGTCGGGCTGGGCGAGGTCGTACAGGTCGCTGGTGAGCCTGCGGGCGGTGCCGCCCGAGGCGGAGCAGACCCACAGGACGCCCAGCAGGTCGAAGGCCAGCAGGCGGCCGTCGGGCGAGGGGGCGACGGCGAAGTCGGTGCCGGTCTCGACCGAGGTCCTGTCCCTGCTGGCGGCCCTCGCCTGCGGCGCCGCGACGGGCGCGATCGCGGCGGCGAGGGCGGCGCCGGCGCCACCGGCCAGGACGGTCCGGCGGGACATCGAGCCAGGGGCGTCAGGTGACATCGGGCTTCCCTCCACTGCTCGCGCTTGACCGGGATCTTCGTCTACGAGGTGCATACGTTGGTCAAGACGATCGGTCAAGGGCCCGCACCGGCTAGAGCAGCCGGTCGGTGTGGTCGAGCGCCTCCTGCCGGAGCTCGCCGAGGAACTGCTGCAGCAGCTCGTCCCTGCCTTCCTCCGTCTGGCCGTCCTGGTAGACCTGCCAGCAGGTGTGGATGCCGTGCAGCAGGTTGTCGAGCAGGTCGGGAGCGGGCCGGGCGGGATCGAGCGGGGTGAGCGGCACGAAGATCGTGTTCGGTTCGAGACCGAGGTCGGGGTGGTCGGCGTCGGCCTTGCTGAGCAGGTCCTGGGCGGCGATGACGCGCTCGTGGATGTCGGTGATGCCGCGCAGATGACCGTCGGCGACGTGCAGCGCGTTGCGGATCAGCGGCATGACCACGTGCCGGGGGCGCCCGCCCGAGGTGATGACGGCGGTGATCTCGGTGAGGCTCTCCAGGGCCAGCGGCTTGCTGTGCTGCTCGGCCGAGGCCACGACGTGCACCTGGTGCAGGCCGGTGTGCCGGGCGGCCACGGTCACGGCGGCGTGGTACCAGTGGGCGGCGGCCACGGAGGCGGCGGCCGGGTCGATCTGGGTGAGCAGCTCAGGGCAGCCGAAGGGCTGCGCCCGCAGCAGGGCGTCGGCCTGCGAGATGTGCAGCGGCGAGGCGTCCTCGCGGCTGAGCGCGACCGCCTGCTCGGCCCTGTCGGACAGGTCGCCCAGCTCGGCCTGCTCGATGGCGGCCAGCTCGGCGGCGACGTCCGTGGTGATGTGCGTGGCCAGCCCCGGGACGCCCAGCGTGTGCAGGGCCATGGCGACGGCGTGCGCGGCCCGCCCGACCTGGGTCGCGGCCGGCCGGACGCTGGTCCGGTGGGCGGCGATCAGCGTCGGCAGGACGCCGGCGAAGGCGTCGCGCTCCTGCTGCCTGCGCCAGCCGATGCTGTGCGGGCCGTGCTGGTCGGCGGCGCTGGCGGGGTGGGTGTAGGAGCGCCAGCAGATCTCCGACAGCCTCGTCAGCTGAGCGGCGAGATGGCGGACGTTCCCGATGTCCTCCATCTCGGGCAGGTCGGCGACGAGGGTGGTGGTGTCGCCGATGCCGGTGCTCCAGAGGGCGACGAGCACGTTGCGGGCAGGGTCGATGGCATACCGAGTCACGAGTACCTCTTCAGGGATGGGGGGGAACAGAAGGGCGATGCTCGGGAGGCTGCTGGCCATGCCCAGGATGCTCGATCGCGTGCTCGCGTGCGGCCCTTTTGACGTTGTTACGCGTCCCTGATCAGCGCTTTTGCTCTTAGATGGGGGGTAACTCCTTCCCCGGCTCGTCAGCTCGCGGGCGCGAGGAGGGCGGCGGCCAGCAGCGTGGCCAGCCACTCCTCGTACTCGGCCGCGCTCCACTCGCACACCTCGGTGAGCTTCTCGAAGTTCTCCGTCGAGGTGAGCACGTAGATCTGCTCGGCCGCCCTGGCCGGAGGCAGGTCAGGGCGCAGGGCGCCGAGCGCGTGCAGGTGCTCGGCGGGGCCGCGGCTGCCCCTCAGCCGATCGCGTTCGATGCCGGCCAGCACGTCCTGGAGCCCCGCGTCGGCCGGTGACGCGGCGGCCGCCGCGCGCAGCACGCGGTGCACGGGCATGACGCGCCGCAGGATCCCGGTGGCCATGGCGGCGTACAGGGCCAGCTTGCGGGCGGGGTCCGACTCGTCGATGATCGCCTGCACCTCGGGGCGGTCGCTCTGCGGCGTGGGACGGGCGTCTCCGGCCAGGGTGAGGTCGTAGACCAGCTTGGCCAGCGCCGGCTTGCCGCCCGGGCAGGACGTGTACAGCGTCTGGACCGCGACGCCCGCCTCGCGTGCCACCTCCGCCATGGTGGTGTCGGCGTAGCCCTTCGCGATCATCAGCTCCCGCGCAGCCGTGGCGATCTTCTGCCGCGTGGCCTGGGCGTGCTCCTGGCGCAGGGCGCTGGAGTAGGCGCGGCGCTTCTTCTGCTCGGTCATCGCGAACCATGATTTCAGAACTATATTGACTAGAATCGTCTCTAATGAAAAAGTGCGGTTCTATCCAAAGCATCGTCTTGGGGAGGCGCACCGTGTCCCTGCTGCTCACCGTGTCCCGGATGCTCGCGACGGCGCTGACCGGCCTGTACGCGGGCGGCGTCCTCTTCGTCGTCATCGCCCCATCGTTGGCGCGGATGCCGGGCGCCGCCTATGTCACGTACTGGCAGGCGCTCAACGCCGACTACGGCCGGGCCATGCCGCCGTTCCTGCTGACCTGCATCGGGGCGACGATCGTCGCCTCGCTCCTGTCGTGGCAGCGGGGCTGGCCGGCGTTCGCCGCCTGCACGGCCGCCCTGCTCCTGCTCGTCGCGACCGTCGCCCTCACCCTGGCGGGGATGGAGCCGCTCAACCGGATCGCGAACGGCTGGGATCCCGCCCAGCCGCCCGCCGGCTGGCACGAGATCCGGCAACGGTGGCTCGACCTGCACCTCCTGCGCGCGGTACTCGCCCTCGCCGCGTTCGCGTGCCTGATCACCGCCCAGGGCCTCGACCACGACATGACCAGAACCGATCTCTCCTCGGAAAGGAACGTTCCGCGAAACGCAGAACCATGAGCGCGGCCGTCCCACCAACGCCTACGCCAGGGCGCAGGACGTCACCTCCGGCCGCTGGTCCGCCGGCGTGCCCGTCCGGGTCGGCTGCGCCGTCCACTGATCGCGCCGCGATGCGCCTGACGCGCGTGCCTCCCGCGTCGTTACGTTGACGTCCATGAGCGGACAACTGAGCCGCATGGACGTCACCACGGCGCTGGACCTGGCCCTCGACGCGCTCGCGGTCAACGGCGACGGGCCGGCGTACCGCGTGTGCGGCACCAGCGCCGCGCTCCTCCAGGGCGTGCAGATTCCCGCCGGCGACATCGACGTCCTGCTCGCCGGCAGGAAGGACGTGGACGCCTTCGCCGCGGCACTCTCCTCTTTCCCCTGCCTCCACCCGGCGGAGTGGCTGCCCGGGTCGGCGCAGTACTTCGCCCGGTTCGAGGTGAACGGGGTCGCGCTGGAGCTGAGCACGGTCGAGCGCCGCACCGATTCCGACGCGCTGGAGTGCGTGGGCAGCGGGCCGTGGCGGCACCACGTCCCGGTCGCCTGTGGCTCCCACCGGGTGCCCCATCCCCGATCACCTCCGGACTCTGGCGCGCGACCGGCTCGCGGGTTAGACCGCTTGCCGTGGTGGGCGACTGCCCACTACGGTGGGCGCATGCCCACTTCATCGCAAGGACAACCAGCCCACCAGGCCAGGGAGTACGCGGAGTCGTTCGGCACGGACGCGGAACGCTACGACCGCGCCCGGCCGCCCTACCCCGAAGCCCTGGTCAAGCGCGTCATCGCCGCCAGCCCAGGCCCCGCCGTCCTGGACGTCGGCTGCGGCACCGGCATCGAGGCCCGCCAGTTTCAAGCGGCCGGCTGCACCGTGCTGGGCGTCGACCCCGACGAGCGCATGCTCGAAGTCGCGCGGCGCAGCGGCGTCGAGGCCGAGGCCGCCACGTTCGAGGCGTGGGACCCGGCTGGCCGCACGTTCGACGCGATCATCGCCGGCCAGGCCTGGCACTGGGTGGACCCGGTGGCGGGCGCGGGCAAGGCGGCCCGGCTGCTGCGCCCCGGCGGGCCGCTGGCGATCTTCGCGCACGTCTTCGACGCGCCGCCCGCCATCGCGCAGGCCTACGCGGAGGTCTTCCGCAGGGTGATGCCCGACTCGCCGTTCGCCGGCCAGCAGGCGCGGCCGGCGCGCGACGTCTACGCGGAGATGTTCGCCAAGTTCGCCGACGGGATCCGGGAGGCGGGCGGGTTCGGCGAGCCGGAGCTGTGGCGGTTCGAGTGGCAGCAGGACTACACCCGCGACGAGTGGCTGGACCTGCTGCCCACGACCGGCGCCCTCACCCGGCTCCCGGCCGGCAAGCTGGCCGAGGTGCTGGACGGCGTCGGAGCCGCCATCGACGGGCTGGGCGGCCGGTTCACGGTGCCGTACCTGACGATGGCGGTCGTCGCGGCCCGCACCCCCTGACCTGACGCTGGCGGTCGTCGCGGCCCGCACCCCCTGATCAGGGCGCCCGGCTGAGCGCCCGCCGCCCGGCCACCGGCTCGGCCGATCCGGGGAAGGTGACGACGATCTCCAGCCCGCCCCCGGGGCGGGGGCTGGCCCGCACGTCCGCATCGTGCGCCTTCGCGATCGACGCGACGATCGACAGCCCCAGCCCGGCGCCCTGCCCGCGGGTCGTGTGCAGCCGCCTGAAGGGCTCGAAGAGATCGCCGAAGCGTTCGACGGGCACGTCAGGGCCGGTGTTGCGGACCGTCAGCACCCCGCCGGCGAGCGTCACCTCGACGCTGCCGCCCGGATGGTTGTAGCGGACCGCGTTGTCGAGCAGGTTCGTGACGAGCCGGTTCAGCAGCACGGGGTCGCCCTCGACGGCGAACGGCTCCGTCCGCGCCGTCACGGCGACCTCGTCCGGGCGCCCCTCGGCCACGACGAGCCGCACCACCTCGTCCAGGGCGACCGGGCTCCTGTCGTCCAGGCCGTGCTCCGCCTGGGCCAGCACCAGGAGGGCGTCGATGAGGCCCTCCGCGCGGCGGTTGTGCAGCAGCAGCTTGTCGCGGATCTCGCCGACGTCCTCGGGCAGCCCGATCTCGATGGCCGCCCGCTGGACGGCCAGTGGCGTCCGCAACTCGTGGGAGGCGTTGGCGATGAACCGCCGCTGCCCCGCGACGGAGCGTTCGAGCCGGTCGAGCATCGCGTCGAAGGTGTCGGCCAGCTCCTTCAGCTCGTCCTGCGGCCCGGCGAGCGCGATCCGCTCGTGCAGGGTCGACAGGGACAGCCGCCGCGCGGTGGCGGTGATCCGGTGCAGCGGGCGCAGGATCCGCCTGGCGATCGTCCAGCCGACGACCAGCGAGACCAGCGACAGGATCGCGACCGTGAACACGGTCATCTCCCACTGGTAGCTGATCACGTCGTCCACCAGGTCGGGCAGCCGCGGCGCCGGAGGCCGCTCCCCGGGCCCGCGCCACACCCGCTCCGGCGGCTGGACGGCCAGCGGGGCGATCCGCGCGTCCATCGCCTGCCGCAGCAGCACGTTGACGGTGATCAGCAGCACGACCGAGGTCAGCAGGAACAGCCCGGAGTAGATCAGCGTGAGCCGCGTCCGGATCGTCGTCACAGCAGGTATCCCGCGCCGGGGACCGTCTGGATGCACGGCGGGTCGCCCAGCTTGGCGCGTAAGCGGCTGACCACCACCCGCACCACGGTGGTGAACGGGTCGGCGTGCTCGTCCCACGCCTCTTCGAGCAGCCGCTCGGAGCTGACCACCGCGCCCTCCGCCCGCATCAGCACCTCCAGGACGGCGAACTCCTTGAGCGACAGATGCAGGTGCCGCCCGTCCCGCGAGGCCTGCAGCAGGTGGGTGTCGAGCACGATGCCGTGCCGCGACAGCACCGGCGGCACCTGCGGCCGGCTGCGCCGCCCCAGGGCGCGCACCCGCGCGACCAGCTCGGCGTAGTCGAACGGCTTGGGCAGGTAGTCGTCGGCGCCCATGCCGAGCCCCGCCACCCGGTCCGGCACCGACGCCGCCGCCGTCATCATCAGGATCCTGGTACGGCTGCCGCGCGCCACCACCTCGTGGCAGACGAGGTCGCCGTGCAACTCGGGCAGATCCCGATCCAGCACCAGAACGTCGTAGTCGTGCACCGCCAGCCGCTCCACCGCGGCGGCCCCGTCGTAGACCACGTCCACGGCCATCGCGTGGCGGCGCAGCCCCACGGCCACCAGGTCGGCCAGATCGCGCTCGTCCTCCACTACCAGAACCCGCATACCGACGTGCATATCCGAGGGGTGGTAACAGCGGCGTTAACGGTCACCGTCACAGCCGTGAAACCCGCTCCCGGCCATCCTCATGGCCATGATCAAAACTCTCATCGCCGCCGCCCTGCTGGCGGCGAGCCTCACCCCGACGCCCCAGCCGGCCCCAGGCGCCTGCGCCCCGAGCACGGCGCCACCGCCGCAGTCCGCGCCCCCGACCTCGGTGAACACGCTCCGGCAGGCGTACCACTGCGTGCTGGACAACTACTACGGCGGCCCGGCCCTGGACACCAGGACGTTACTGCGCAACGCCATGTCGGCCTACACCCAGGAGCTGATGCGGCGCGGCGCCGACCGCGGCGACCTCCGGCTCCCCGCCCTGACCGGCAACCGCGACACCGACTGGGCCGCCTTCGCCAAGGTGCTCGGCACCGGCGACCCCGCCGCGCTGCGCGCCGCGATCACCGGCATGGTCGCCGGGCTCCAGGACAACCACGCCAACTGGATCAAGCCGGAGCCGGAGGAGGAGAGCGAGCCGACCGGCACCGGCATCGTGGGCGTCTCGGGCGCGTACGGCGCGCGGCTCGACCCGGCGACCCGGCCGCCGCTGTTCATCACCGAGGTCCTGCCCGGCAGCCCCGCCGCGAAGGCCGACGTCAGGCCCGGCGACATCCTGGTCAAGGCCAACGGCGTGCCGGCGTTCTTCGGCGACACCGTCAACCAGAGCCTGGTGGACGCGATCGGCGCTCCCGGCCCCGTCCGGCTCACGCTCAAGCGCCCCACCACGGGACGCACCCGCACCGTCGAGATCGAGCCGGGCCCCCTCACGCGCCCGCCCAGGGCGGTGACGTCGAAGACGCTGCCCGGCGGCGCCGTCTACGTCAAGCTGCCCGGCTTCTTCGGGGGCGCCGCCGACCAGGTCATCGCCAAGCTGCAGGGCAAGCCGGAGGCGGTCGTCCTCGACCTGCGCGGCAACGGCGGCGGGTCGCCCCGCGAGGTGACGCGGCTGCTCGGCGCGTTCGCGCACGGCAAGGTCACCAGCTACTTCTGCCCGTTCGAGGGCGACTGCGTGCCGAACAAGACCGACGACAGCGTCCCGCTGGTCGGCGCGCGCCTGATCGTCCTCACCGACCGCGGCTGCGCCTCGGCCTGCGACGACTTCAGCGCGGCCGTCAAGGACAACGGCATCGGCACCCTCGTCGGCACCCGCACGGCCGGAGCCGTCTCAGGGCCCGGTGAGGGCTACCTGCTGGACGACGGCAGCGTCCTGGTCCTGCCCAAGGTCCGCCACCTCGGGCCCGCCCGCGAGACCATCGACACGGTGGGCGTGCCGGTCGACCACCACGCCCCGATGACCGCCCTCGACCTGGCCACCGGGCGCGACCCTGGCGTGGCCAAGGCACTGGAGCTGCTGCGCGAGCAGCAGTAGAGGGCCGGTCGACGTCGCCGTCCCGGCCGTATGCGCACCGTCAATCGCCAGTCAACGGCGCGCCCCTAGCATCGAGGGCATCGACGTCGAGGAAAGGGCCGGTATGGCGCTCTTCATCATCAGCTCGACGGCCGTCGGCGCGATCATCGGCTGCCTCTCCCACCTGCTCGTGCCGCGCCGCCGCGCCGCCGGCTGGGTGGCCCTGATCGGCGCCGGCGTGGTTGCCGTGACGCTCGCCCACGCCGTGGGTTTCGCCGACGACGCCTGGCTCGTCCTCGGCGTGGAGTTCGTGCTGGCCGCCGCCTGTGTGGGCGTCGTCGCCATGAGTGAATGAAAGGCGGTGACCTCTCCTGCGGGGACGGATGTGGTTCGCGGTCCTGGGCCCGTTGCGGGTCCTGCGGGAGGGGCGCGAGGTCGCCCTGGGCGGGCCTCAGCAGCGCGCCCTGCTCGCCCTGCTGCTGGCGGCGGGGGGACGGCCGGTCGGCCTCGACGACCTGGTAGACGGCCTGTGGGGGCAGGAACCGCCGGACACCGCGCTCAACGTGCTGTACCGGAACGTGGGAACGCTGCGCCGTGCGCTGGAAGCCGATCTGGCGGCACGCGAGGCGGGCCGGTGGCTGCGGCGCGCGGCCGGCGGATACCAGCTCGTCGTGGACGCGACCAGCGGCGACCTGCTCCGGTTCCGCGAGCACCTGGCGCGGGCCCGCACGTCAGCCGGGCAGGACCGGCCGGTCGAGGCGGTGGAGGAGTACCTGCGGGCGCTGCGGCTGTGGCGGGGGGCCGCCGGGGCGGGGATCATGCCGGAAGTGCGGGCCCGGCCCGTGTTCGTCGCCCTGGACCGGGAGTTCGGGGCCGCGGTGGGTGAGGCCGCCCAGCACGCGCTCGCCGCGGGCCTGCCCGCGCGGGTGCTGCCGGCGGTGCGGCTCGCCGCCGGCAGGGAGCCGCTGGACGAGCTGTTGCAGGCCCGGCTGGTGCAGGTGCTGGCCGCGACCGGGCGGCAGGACGAGGCCCGCGCCGTCTACCGGACGGTCCGCGACCGGCTGGCCGAGGAGCTGGGCATCGACCCAGGGCCCGAGCTGAAGGCCGCCGCGGAGGGCGTACCGCACCAGGAGGCACCACCGCCCGGCACCACACCGCCCGCCTACCCGCCGCCCGCTTACGCGGAGTCGGCCTACGCGGGGGTGGCCAAGCCTGCCCAGCTTCCCGCCGGCCCGCCGTTCTTCGCGGGGCGGCGCGCGGAGCTGGAGCAGCTACCGGTCCTGGACGACGATCCGGACACGGCGACGGTCAGGATCATCCGCGGCATGGGCGGCGTCGGAAAGACCGCCCTGGCCGTGCACTGGGCGCACCGGGCCGCCCACCACCACCCCGACGGCCAGTTGTACGTCAACCTGCGCGGCTTCCACCACAGCGAGCAGGCCATGAGCGCCGACGAGGCGTTGCGCGTCCTGCTGGCCGGCCTCGGCGTGGCCGCGGAGGAGATCCCGGCCGCCCTGGAAGCGCGAGCCGCCCTCTTCCGCGACCGCGTCGCGGGGCGGCGGATGCTCCTGCTGCTGGACAACGCCCGGGACGCCGACCAGGTACGCCCGCTGCTGGCGGCGGCCACCGGCTGCCTCGTCATCGTGACCAGCCGCGACCGGCTCGACGGGCTCGTCCTCGACGGGAGCGCACGCACGATCACCTTGGCCCCGCTGCCCGCGGACGAGGCCGCCGGTCTGCTGCGCGCGCGGCTGGGAGCGGAGCGGGTGGACGCGGAACCGGACGCGGTCGCGCAGCTCCTGTCCCTGTGCGGCGGGCTGCCGCTCGCGCTGGCCATCGTCACGGCCCACGCCCTGACCCATCCGTCCTTCACGCTGGCGTCCATCGCGGCGGAGCTGCGCCGCGAGCGCGGCAGCCTGGACGCCTTCACCGGCTTCGACCCGATGGCCGCCCCCCGCGCGGTCTTCTCCTGGTCCTACCACGCGCTCACCCCCGGCGCAGCCCGCCTGTTCCGGCTGCTGGGCACCGTGCCGGGACCTGACATCAGCGCGTCCGCAGCGGCGAGCCTGGGGGGCGTACGCCCGCGAGAGGTCCGCCCCCTGCTGGCGGAGCTCACCGCCGCGCACCTGCTCACCGAGCACGTCCGGGGCCGCTACTTTTTCCACGACCTGGTACGCGCGTACGCCGCCGGGACGGCCGCCGAGCAGGACACGGACGCCGATCGCAGGGCGGCTCTGCTCCGGTTCCTCGACCACTACCTCCGTACCGCCCGCCGCTGTTCGGAGCTGATGAAGCCGGGGCAGAACGTGCTGCCGCCACCGGAGCCGCGCGCGGGTGTCAGCCCGGACCGGGTCGGGGACACGGTTGCGGCATCGGCCTGGTTCAGCGCGGAGGAGAGCGTGGTGCTCGCCGCCGTCGAGCATGCCGCCCAGCTCGGGCTCGACCACCATGTCGCGCATCTCGCCTGGTCGGCGCACACCTATCTGATCCTGCTGCGCCCCGCGCAGAGCGCGCTGGCCCTGGCGCGGATCGCGGTGCGCGCCACGGTCCGGCTGGGCGACGCGTCGATGCACGCGCACGCCCTGCACGCGCTGGCCTCCGCCTGCACCCGCGCCGACCTGCCCGGCCAGGCGCACGCCAACTACCAGGAGGCGCTGCGGCTGTTCACCGAGCTGGGGGATGTGCGAAGCCAGGCCGTCACCCATCTCGAGCTGACCCGCCTGTACGACAAGCAGGGCCGTTTCCCGGAGGCGCTGCACCACGCGCGGCGGTCACTCGAACTCTCGCGGCAGGACGGCGCCGGCCTGTTCGAGCAGTCGGGCGCGTTGAACGCGGTCGGCTGGGTGCTCATCCGGCTGGGCGAGCCTCGCGCGGCCCTGGCGTACAGCCGGCGGTCGCTGGCCCTGCACACCGGGATCGGCAGCGTGATCGGGCAGAGCTTCAACCTCTACACCATGGGCTGGGCCTACCAGAGCCTGGGCGAGCACCGCGCCGCCATCGACAGCTACCGCAGGTCGCTGGCGGTGGGCGGCGGCCGGGGCTGGCACGGCCGGGACCACGACGCCCTCGTGCTGGAGCGGCTCGGCGACGCCCTGGACGCCACCGGCGATCGTGCGGCGGCCCGGGCGAGCTGGCGGGCGGCGCTGGAACGCCTCTACGCCTCCCGGACCGAGGCCAGGGCGGCCCTCGCCGCGAAACTCGCCGACCGCCGGTGACACCGCGTCCGGCCGTCCCGGCCACGCGTCCTTCAGCCGCTTTCCTCCGTCAGGCCACGCGTCCTTCCGCCGCTTTCCGCCGTCAGGCCCCGCGTCAGGCCGTCGCGGTGGCGGAGCGTCGGGCGCGGAAGCGCCGCAGCCGGTCCAAGGCGGCGTCACACCGTTCGACACCCTCACGTGACCACGCCTGCCGTCGCGCGAACGCTTTGACCAGCCGGTGAAAGCGATAGGTCCCGCCCACCCCGGCGAGCAGCAGGTGCGCGTCCACGAGCGACTCCAGGAGCCGGTGCGCCACGGGCACGGGCAGGCCGAGCAGCGCCGCGACCGTCTCCGGCGTCAGCTCATCCTGCTCGGGCAGCGCGGCGAGCCGGAAGGCCGTGGCCTGCCGCGCGCCGAGCCGGCGCTGAGCCCGCAGCAGGGGCGCCTCGATCAGCGCGCAGTCGTCGCTGGTGCCCGCGGGCCGGTGCAGCTCGTCCTCCAGCCACAGGCGGACCTGCCGCACCGTCCAGTGCGGCCTGGCCTGGAGGAGATCGGCCGCCACGCGGACGGCCAGCGGCTGGTGCGAGCACAGCTCGACCACCTCGACGGCGGCTTGCCGCTCCCCGAGTACCCGCTGACGGCCGGCCAGCCGGGCCAGCAGCTCCAGCGCGTCGTCAGGGGGCAGGGCGTCGAGCCCGACCCAGCGCACGCCGGGCAGGTCCAGCATGTGCCGCCAGGTGGTGACGAGCGCGGCGCAGCCCGGCGCCGCGGGCAGCAGGTGGTGCACCTGGTGCGCGTCGCTCGCGTCGTCCAGGAGAACCAGCACCCGCCGGTCGGCCAGCACGGTCCGCCACAGCGCCGACCGTTCCTCCAGGCAGCCGGGCAGCCGCTCCTCCGGCACGCCGAAGGCACGCAGGAAGGAGCCCAGCACCGTGGCGGGGGAGACCGGCCGGCCGGTGGACGCTCCCAGGTCCGCGTAGACCTGGCCGTCGGGGAAACGGCCGCGCGTCGCGTGCGCGGCCTTGACCGCCAGCGCGGTCTTGCCCATGCCGCCGAGCCCGGTGATCGCCACCACGGGCGGCCACCCGGCGGGGCGCAGCGCGTCCAGGACGACGGCCAGCTCGGCGTCCCTGCCGACGAAGCCCGGCGGCACGGCGGGCACCTGGGCGGGCGGCAGCCCGACGGCCTCGGCGGGCACCTGGCGAGGCGGCGGGCCGGTGAGGTCGGGGTCCGCCCGCAGGATGCGCACGTACAGGTCCCGCAGCCCGGCGCCGGGGTCGATGCCGAGCTCGGCGGCGAGCGAGCGCCGCACCTCGTCGTAGGCCGCCAGCGCCTCCGCCTGCCGCCCTGACCGATACAGGGCGATCATCTGCAGCTCGCGCAGCCGCTCCCGCAGCGGCTCGGCGGCGATGGCCGCCGACAGCTCGTCGAGCGCCCAGGAGTGCCGGCCGAGCTCCAGGTCGAGCGCCACCTGCTCCTCCAGCGCGGCCATCCTGCGCTGGATCAGCCGGGCCCGCTCCTGGCTGACGTAGTCGCCGCGGGCGCCGCCCAGGGGAACGCCCTTCCACAACGACAGGGCGTCGCGTAGCAGGCGCGACGCCTCCGCCGGGTTCCCCCGCGCGCGTACGCCCTGCGCCTCCAGCAGCGTCTCGCGGAAGGCGTTCCAGTCGACGTGCGCCGCGTCGGCGGCGATGGCGTAGCCGCCGCCCGAGGACCGGATCACCCGGTCGCCGTCCCCGGCGCGGGACACGGCGCGCCGCAGGCGGCAGACGTAGGTGCGCACGATGGACAGCGCGCTTCCCGGCGCCCGCTGCGCCCACAGCGCGTCCACGATCTCCTCGGCCGGCGCCGCTCCGCCGTCGCGCAGCAGCAGGAAGGCGAGCACCGCCCGCTGCTGGGGCGCGCCCAGGTCGAGCTCCGTCTCGCCGCGCCACGCCCGGACCGGCCCCAGCAGGGAGAACCGCAGCCCCGTACCCATATCGATCGCCCTCCACCCCGAATCCCGACCTGAGCCCCGGCAAGCGTAGGCGGGCGTTGTGCCTAAGAACTGACGAGAGGCGATCGGACCGGCTCCGGCCACCGGATATACGCGCCGTCAATCTCGCGCTTGCGTGGTGGGCTCTACGTTCGTGGCCCGGCGACCTCGTACAGCAGCCCTCACCGGACGAGGAGCCGCCTTCCCTCAGAACCTCATCCAAGGAGAAGACCCATGCTCTTCATCTTTCTCGGTTGCGTGATCTCCGGTGCCGTGGCGGGCCTGCTGGGCCGGCTCATCCTGCCCGGACGTCAGGACATCGGCTGGTTCGCCACCATCGCCGCGGGCACCGTGGCCGCCGCCGTCGGCACCGGCCTCGCCTACCTGATCGGCTTCGCCGAGAAGGGGTGGCTGGTGTTCGTCGTGCAGATCGCTCTGGCCGTCGGCTGCGTGGCCGTCGTCGCGAACATGTCCGCCAAGAAGAGCAAGTCCTGACAGAGACCCGGTCACCGGCACAGAAAGGCGGCCGTCGCCGGAGCACCGTGCTCCGGTGACGGCCGCCGCCGTACACCTGTCAGCGTGCCTCTTACGCCGGCGAGGCGGGCAGCGCGGCGATCCAGCCGAGAACCAGCTCGTTGAACTCCGCCACGCGCTCCTGGTGGATCCAGTGGCCGACGCCGTCCCAGGCCACCGCCGCACTGTACGGATGCGGGCTGACCGCCTGCTCCCAGCCGAGGTCGATGCCCTTCGCCTTCAGCGAGGCGTCCGAGGACACCGTCAGCACCGGGCAGGCCCGCCGGCGGAGATAATCCTCGGCGCCGGGGCGCAGCGTCACCTCGTTCGGCGCGTCGAACAGTCCCTGGAACACCCCGGCCGCGACCTCCGGCGCGGTGCCCAGCGTGCGGCGGCGGTGCCAGGTCGCGAGCCAGGCGAGGCCGGGCTCGATCACGGCGGCCTCCATCCCGGCCAGTACGGCGGCGGCCACGGCGACCGGATCGGGAGCGCGGAAGGCGGCGGCGACGCCGGCGGCGAACTCGGGGTCGAACCCGTAGGCGGGATCGACGGCGACGACGGCGCGGACCAGGTCCGGCCGTTCGACGGCGAGCACGGAGGCGACCGCCGCGCCCAGCGAGTGACCCACGACGACGGCGGGCCTGCCGCCGAGGTGGTCGAGCAGCGCGGCCAGGTCGTCGGCGAAGTCACGCGGGGCGAGCCCGCCCGAGACGGCGGACGACCTGCCGTGGCCGCGCAGGTCAGGCGCGATCACCCGGTGCCGGACCGCGAACGGCTCGATCTGCGGGGCCCAGTCGTGCGAGTCGCACGTGCCCCCGTGCACGAAGAGCACGCTCTCGTCACCGGTGCCCTCGTCGGTGTAGAAGAGCTGGCCGTCACCCACGATGAGGTGGCCCATGGTTCATCCCCCTGCTGTTTGCGAAGGTCAGGAGGCCGCGCCCGGCACGGCCCCCGCCAATCTAGAAGGGAGGATGTGAACAAAAAGTGCCGGAGCGGTCAGCGTCCTGCCGCGTGGTCGATGCGGCGCAGCTCCGCGCGGACCTCCTCCGCGGCCGGGGGATCGGCGGCGTCGAGGATCGCCGCGGCCTGGCGCCAGACGGCACGCGTGGTGCCCCGGTCGCCCGCCGCGAGGTAGGTCTCGCCCAGGCGCCTGAGCGTGCCGGCCTCCTGGTAGCGGTCGCCGACGTCCCGGTAGAGCCGCAGGGCCCGCTCGTAGCAGGCGATGGCCTGCGAGTGGTCGCCGAGGTGGTGGTGCGCGTAGCCGAGGCTGTCCAGCGTGCCGCCGGCGCCGTAGCGGTCGCGGCTCTCGTCCGTCGTGGCGAGGGCCTGCTCGAAGTAGGCGGTGGCCCGCCGGAGGTCGCCGAGCAGGGCATGCGTCCAGCCGAGCGCGTGCAGCGCGCTGCCGCCCGCCACGCGGTCGCCGATGGCCTGGTACAGGTCGAGGGCGTGTTTCGCCGCGTCGAGCGCTGCCTCGTGGCGTCCCTGCTGGTCGAGGATCCAGCCGTGGCAGCGGTGGGCGTGCGCCAGGCCCGGCAGGTCGTCCAGCTCGTCGAACAGGCTCAGGGCCCGCTGGACGTGCGTGTTGGCGTCGTCGAAACGGCCCAGGCGGGCGGCGGCGCGGGCCAGGCCTCTGTGCAGGTGCGCCCGCGCGCCCCGGTGCCCCACCCGGACGGCGGCGGCCAGACCGGCGCGCTGCGCGGCGAGGAAGTCGTGCCAGTGTCCCTGACGGTCGAAGAAGCGCTCCAGAGCCCAGGCGAGTTGCCAGGCGTGGGTGTCGAAGCCCTCCCGGACGGCCTGGTCGATCATGGACGTGAGCACGAGATGTTCGCGGTTGAACCAGGCCAGCGCCTCCCGGTCGTCCTCGAAGGTCTCGGCGGCCACGCCGGGCCGCGCCGCGGGCAGCGTGGTCGTCCGCCAGTACGGGGAGTACAGCCGGCCGGCGGCGTGGGCGGTGCGCAGGTAGTGGTCGAAGACCCGGTGCGCGGCCGCCCGGCGTTCGGCTTCCGTGTCGTGAGCGTGCGTGAGTTCGGTGGCGTACGCGCGGAGCAGCTCGTGGCAGGTGTAGCGGCCCGGCGAGTGCTCGGTGAGAAGGCAGGCCGAGGTCAGCTCCGTGAGGAGCCCGCGGGCATGCCCCACGGGCATCCCCGCGACGCTGGCGGCGGCGGCCACGCCGAGGTCGGGGCCCGGATGCGCGGCGAGCAGCCGGAACAGCCGGGCGGCGGCGGGGCTGAGCACCCGGTAGGACCACGAGAAGACCGCCCGCACGTCGCCGTCGGCGGCGGGGCCGGAGAAGGCGCCGAGGCTGCCGTCCGCCACGCGCAGCTCCGCGGCCACCGCCGTGAGCGGCCGGTCGGCCGCCCGCGCCGCCACCACGGCCAGCGCCAGGGGCAGCCCCGCGCACCGGGCGACGATCCTGTCCACGGCTTCCGGCGAGGACGCGGCCAGGTCCGCGCCCAGCCGGCGGGCGAGCAGTTCCCTGGCCTCGTCCGCCGGGAGCGGGTCGATGGCCAGGGGGTGGGCGCCTTCGGCGATCAGGCCGAACAGGCCGGTCCGGCTGGTCGTCAGCACCAGGCAGCCGGAGCTTCCCGGCAGCAGCGGGCGCACCTGCTCGGCGTCGCGGGCGTCGTCCAGCACGATCAGGGCCCGGCGGCCGGAGAGCAGGCTCCGGTAGAGGGCGGCCCGCGCGTCCAGCCCGTCCGGGATCCGGTGCGGCGTCACCCCGAGCGCCTCCAGGAGCCCGCGCAGCGCCTCGCCGGGGGCGAGGGCGGATCCGTTCGGGGCGTGGCCGCGCAGGTCCACGTACAGCCGGCCGTCCGGGAAGCGGTGCGCGACCTGGTGGGCCAGGTGGATCGCGAAGGTGCTCTTGCCGATCCCGCCCATGCCGCTGATCACGCCGACGGCCGGGCTCCGCCCGTCCTCCGCCAGCAGCAGGGCGAGGGCCTTGGCGAGGCCGGCGCGCCGCCCCGCGAAGGTGGCGAGGTCCGGCGGGAGCCGCATGGGGCCGGGCGCCGGGGCTGCCTGCCCGTGGAGGATCCGCCGCTGGGCGGGCGGGGCGGCCTGCCCGTGGAGGATCCGCCGCTGGGCGGCGCGCAGCTCGGGGCCGGGCCCGGCGCCCAGCTCGCGGGCGAGGCGGGCGCGGACGGCGTGCCAGGTCTCCAGCGCCTCCGCCTGTCGGCCGCCCGCGCCCAGCGCGAGAATCAGCCTGGCCTGCACCGGCTCGTCCAGCGGATGCCGCGCAGCCGTCTCCCAGAGCTGCGCCAGCACCTGATCGGCCGCTCCCAGCTCCAGCGCCAGATCCGCGGCCTCCTGGACGGCGGCGAGCTGCTCCCGGTCGAGGGCGGTGAAGGTCGGATGGGACCGCACGTCAGCGGGGATCCCGGCGGCGGCCGGGCCGTGCCAGAGCGCGAGCGCCTCCGTCATCAACTTCAGCGCGGCATGCGCGGCACCGTTCGCCCGCCTCCGCCGGGCGTCCTCCGCCAACCGGCGGAAGCTCAGCAGGTCCACCTCGCCGGGGCCCACGTCGAGGCGGTAGCCGCCGCGGTCGCGGACGAGCCAGCGCCCCTCCTCCCGTACGGCGAGCGCGGGCTCCAGCAACCGGCGCACCATGCCCACGTATCGGTGCACCACGTTGACGGCGCTGACCGGCGGGTTCTTCCCCCACAGGACGTGCACGATCTCGCTCAGCGACACCGGCCGGCCCGCCTGCGCCAGCAGCAGGGCGAGCATCGCCCGCTGCTGGGGAGGCCCCGCCGCCAGCTCGACGCCGTCACGCCAGGCGCGCACCGGGCCGAGCACCGTGAAGCGCACCATGGGTTCTCCGTTTCCTGGTCGAGGACGGGCCGCCTGCCGATCACTTATTACGCACATCGGTTGACGTACGATCGCGGCCCAGTAAACAACACGGGCGATTCGCCCAGGTGTTTCCCCTTCTCCAGCGGAGATCCAGTGCCCAAGATCATTGTTGCCGCCACACCCGTGCACGGACACGCGGCTCCCCTTCTCACCGTGACCGCCGATCTGGTGAGACGCGGCCATGAGGTGGTGGTTCTCACCGGCGTGCGGTACAGGGGGCGGGCCGAGGCCGCCGGCGCGCGCTTCGCGCCGCTCCCCGAGCCGGCCGACTACGACGAACGGCAGATGGACCGGGCCTTTCCCGGACGGAGTCTGCTTCCTCCCGGCCCGGCCCAGATCGGCTTCGACATCAAGCACGTCTTCGGCGACCCGGTCCCCGCGCAGTACGAGGCGCTGCGCCGGCTGCTGGACGGCTTCCCGGCCACCACGGTGATCAGCGACAGCCTGTTCCTGGGAGCGCTGCCGCTCTCCCTGTCGTCAGGCCCTGGGACCCGTCCGGCCACGGTCAGCCTGGGCATCTCGCCGCCGCCTCCGTCGTTCGGCTGGGGCGCGGAGGTGCACCAGGACGCGCAACAGCACGTGGAGAAGGTGTTCGAGTCGGTCGGGGTGGCTCTGCCCGGGTTCGTGCTGAGCAGCCTGATCGCCGTTCCCGACCATTTCCTGCAGTTGACCGTCCCCGAGTTCGAGCTTCCCCGCGACGACCTGCCGGGCTCCTTCCGCTTCGTCGGCCCGCTGCCCGCGCCGCCTGCCGGGGTCTTCGAGCGGCCGTCGTGGTGGGGCGAGCTGTCGCGGGACCGGCCGGTCGTGGTGGTCACGCAGGGCACGTTCGCCAACGTGGACCTGGAGGAGCTGGTGATCCCCACGCTGCGGGTGCTGGCCGGCTCCGACGCCCTCGTCGTCGCGGCCACCGCGCGCCCCGGCGGCCCCGAGGAGGTGCACCGGATCATGGGGAACGTTCCAGCCAACGCCCGGCTGGCGGGCTTCGTCCCGTTCGAGCTGCTGCTGCCCTTCGCCGACGTCCTGGTGACCAACGGCGGCTACGGCGGCGTGCACACCGCCCTGCGGCACGGTGTCCCGCTCGTCGTCGGCGGCGCCACCGAGGACAAGCCGATGATCGCCGCCCGGGTCGCGTGGAGCGGCGCGGGCGTGGACCTGGAGACCGGCAGGCCCGACGATGCCACGCTCCGCGCGGCCTTGGACGCCGTCCTGTCCACGCCCTCCTTCCGCGCCCGCGCGCGGGAGCTGCGGGCGGCCTTCGAGCACCATGACGCCTTGGAGTCGATCTCCGCACTGGTGGCGTAGCGACGCCGAAAGTTTCAGACATCCATCACCCCTGTAAGAAGCCCTACGAAGTGCGCCTTTCGGCCTTCTGTGCCCCGAAAGTTTTAGAGCATCGTTGACATATTTCGGGGATGTTTCCACACTGGGTCCCTCAATGTGATCCGGTAACGGAGGCTCCAGGCATGCGCACGAACGGTTTCGGCGGATTCCGCCGCATGGTCGCCGCCGGCGTCGTCGGCTTAGCGGGCGCGATCGCGCCCTTGACGTTGTCACTCCCCGCCGAGGCCGCGGAGACCACGCTGGGCGCGGCGGCCGCCCAGAGCGGGCGCTACTTCGGCACCGCCATCAGCGCCTCCAAGCTCGGCGAGTCGGCCTACACGACGATCGCCAACCGCGAGTTCAACATGGTGACCGCCGAGAACGAGATGAAGATCGACGCCACCGAGCCGAACCGGGGGCAGTTCAACTTCACCAACGCCGACCGCGTCTACAACTGGGCCGTGCAGAACGGCAAGCAGGTGCGCGGCCACACGCTGGCCTGGCACTCCCAGCAGCCGGGCTGGATGCAGTCGCTGTCCGGCAGCACGCTGCGGCAGGCGATGATCGACCACATCAACGGCGTCATGGCGCACTACAAGGGCAAGATCTACGCCTGGGACGTGGTCAACGAGGCCTACGCCGACAGCGGCGGCGGCCGGCGCGACTCCAACCTCCAGCGCACCGGCAACGACTGGATCGAGGTGGCCTTCCGCACCGCCCGCACCGCCGACCCGGCCGCCAAGCTCTGCTACAACGACTACAACATCGACAACTGGACCTGGGAGAAGACGCAGGGCGTCTACAACATGGTCCGCGACTTCAAGTCGCGCGGCGTGCCGATCGACTGCGTCGGCCTCCAGGCCCACTTCAACAGCGGCAGCCCGTACAACAGCAACTTCCGCACCACGATCTCCAGCTTCGCCGCCCTCGGCGTGGACGTGCAGATCACCGAGCTGGACATCCAGGGCGCCTCCCCGACCACGTACGCCAACGTGGTCAACGACTGCCTGGCCGTGGCCCGCTGCACCGGCATCACCACCTGGGGCGTGCGCGACAGCGACTCCTGGCGCTCCGGCGACACCCCGCTCCTGTTCGACGGCAGCGGCAACAAGAAGCCGGCCTACACCTCGGTGCTCAACGCGCTCAACGGCGGCACGAACCCCAACCCCGACACCACGCCGCCGAGCACGCCCGGCACCCCGGCCGCGTCCGGCGTGACCTCCTCCGGCGCGGCCCTGACCTGGACGGCCTCGACCGACTCCGGCGGCTCGGGCCTGGCGGGCTACAACGTCTACCGCGAGCAGGGCGCCACCGACACGCTGCTGGGCCAGTCGTCCACCAACTCGATCACGCTCACCGGCCTGACCGCCGCCACCCAGTACCAGGTGTACGTGCGGGCCCGTGACGGCGCGAACAACCTGTCGACCGCCTCCTCGACGGTCACCTTCACCACGACCAGCGGCGGCGGCAACCCCGGCGGCTCCTGCACGGCGGCCCCGACCACGCAGACGCAGTGGCAGACCGGGTACGTCATCGAGCCGGTCCGGGTGACGGCGGGCGCCTCCGCGATCAGCGGCTGGACGGTCACCTTCACCCTGCCGGCCGGGCACACCATCACCGGCTCGTGGAACACCCAGCTCACCGTGAGCGGCCAGACCGTGACGGCCAGGAACGCCGCGCACAACGGCAGCCTCGGCGCGGGCGCCGCCACCGCCTTCGGCTTCCAGGTCAGCCGCCCCGGCGGCGACACCTCGGTGCCGAGCGGCTACACCTGCGCCTGACCGCTTCTCCTCACCGGCCCGTCCACGCCTCACCGGGCGTGGGCGGGCTCGCGGTCGTACTCTGTCGGAAGGGTCCGGTCGGCGTCGGAGGGCGGTAGCGGGCGATGACCGAGGAATTCCAGGCGTATTCCGATGAGATCCGCAGGCAGCACGAGCGGGCTCAGGCGCGGGCCAGGCGGGCAGGCGAGCGCGCCGCGCAGCTCAAGCAGTGGGTACGCGAGCTCAGCGTGCGGGGCAGCTCCTACACCGTGACCGAGACCCGGGCACGCGACGCCGCGGAGCGGACCGAGGAGGCGATGCAGGCGGCGGACCAGGCCGAGGCCGAGGCCAGGGCCGGGTACCGGCGTGCCGCCTGGGCGGTGCGCAGGGCCGCCAGCATGCACGAGCAGGCCGCCGACCTGGGCATCGGTGACGTGGAGTCGCATCGCCGCCGCGCGGCGGAGCTGCGCGCGGAAGCCCTGGAGGACGACCGGCGAGCCTGACGGGCGGGGCGGGCTCCCGCCGCGGTCACGGCTCGGCGTGCCGCCCGGCCCGGCGCTCCGCGATCGCGTCGAAGCTGGTGCGCAGGCGCTCCTGCTGCTCCCGCAGGCTGTAACGGATCTCGCGGGCCATGGTGGCGATGCGCTTGCTGTCGAGGCGGATCTGTGTGGCCTGCGACTTCAGCCTGGCCGCGGTCGCGTAGAGCTCTTCCTGCCCGAAATCTTCCATGATCATCTTTGCTGTACGGTGTCCGATTCCTTCGAGGTCCACTGTCGCTCAGCGGTCATCGCTGGTCAGTACACGAGGCGCACATTCTCCTCGCTGCTGTCCGCTGAACGAAAGGGGGTTCGCGGCTTCAGCGGGGAGAAGCCTCGGCAGGGGCGTGCAGGGTTTCGCGGGGTGTGCGCCCGTAGGCGGCCAGGTAGGTGAGCGAGAACCGTCCGGGATGGAAGAAGCCCCAGCGGGCCGCGACCGCGGCCACCGTGGTCGTGCGGGGATCACCCGCCTTCAGCTCGGCGTGCGCGTGCGCCAGCCGGACCTGGCGCAGGTAGCCCAGCGGGGTCGTGTCGAGGTGCCTGCGGAAGGCGTACTGCAGGGCCCGGGTGCTGACGCGGGCGGCGGTGGCGATGTCGTCGATGCCCAGCGGCTCGTCGGCGTGCGCGTCGATGTGGGCGATGGCGCGGCGCAACGCCTGGGGATGGGCGTCGCGGCCGTCCTGGGCGCTCGCGTCGGCGTTGGCGTTGCTGGGCAGCGCCACCAGCACGCTGGCCGCCAGCAACTGCCCGGCGGTGGAGACCACCAGCGGCTGGGCGGCCAGCTCCGGGTTGGCCAGCACGTCGTCACGCAGGTAGGCGATGGTGCGCGTCAGGTGCTGCCTGGCGGCGGGGGAGACGGGCCGGTGCCCCAGCAGCCGCACCGGCTCGGGCCGGCGGCCGGGAAGAGCCCCGGCGACCTGCTGCATCAGGGCGGGGTCGAACATGATGATGTGGTAGCCGGAGCGGCGGATCTGCCCGGTGTAGGGCAGGTCGTGCGGCGCGAACAGCACCGCGTCCCCCGGCCCGAACACCTCCTGGTCGCCGCCCGCGACCTGCTGGACGATGGTGCCGGACTCCACGGTGCACAGGCACACCTTGCCCAGCGGGTTGACGTCGTAGCTCATGGCGAACTCGAGCCGCAGCCGGTCGATGCTCACCGTGCCCATGACCTGGCGCGAGATCACGGCGCGCGGGCTGGGCACGTCGGACCCGATCCGCATCCTGGCGTAGGCCTTGTTGAGGAACTCCTCCGTCTGGCCGAGATCACGGCTTTCGAAGGTCAACGGCTCCATCGAACGCTCCGCTCGTCAAGCCCGCTCCGACCGCACCCGTGCTCGCAGGCGAGGCGAACCGGTCCTGTCGTGATAGTAGCCGCCCTGGACAACTGCGACAGTACGCGTCCGCTCACCTCCGGGTCAGGGGCCCTGCTGACCGCTCGCCCACCGTGGGATCGGCTCTGGTGAGTGGTCGCCGAGCCACCGGCGTTCCAGCTCCGCCTCGATCTCCCCCAGCCGCTGGCCGGCGCGCTGCTCACGGGCCCGCGCCTCGCCCAGCCGCACACGTGCCGCGGCCAGCCGGTCCCGCGCGCGGGCGGTCCTGGCGCGGGAGCGCTCCAGCCCGTCGCTGCCCGCTCCCGGTCCGGCGCCGTCACCCGCTCCCGGTACGCCCGCGCCGTCGCCCGCTCCGAGTACGCCCGCTCCGAGTACGCCCGCTCCGAGTACGCCCGTTCCCGGTACGCCCGCGCCGTCATCCGCGGCCCGGACGGCGGCGCCGGACCGGGTCAGAGCGGATCGACGAAAGGGGACGGTCGGGGCCTTTGACCGGTGAAGGACGTGATGACGTCGGCCGCGACCTCACCCAGCGAGCGGTCGGTGGTCTGGCCCGCGCGCCGCATGATGGCGAACGCCTCCTCGGCGCTGCAGCGGCGCTGACCCATCAGGACCCCGACCGCCTGCTCGATCGTCGCGCGCTGGGCGAGCGCGTCGCGCAACTGCGCGGTGATCTCCGCGTGGCGAGCCGCCTGCAGCACCGCGTGCAGCAGCAGCCCGGTGTGCTCGGCCACCCGCGCGATGGCCTGACGGGCGTCAGGGCCGAACGCGCTGTCCGCGGTGGCGGGGGCGTACATGTTCAGCGCGCCGATCACCTGCTCCCCGGCCCGCAGCGGATGCGAGTAGACGCTGCGCAACCCATGGGCCAGCAGGTACGCCGAATACTCGCCCCACCGGCTCTCCGTGGCCAGATCGTCCACCTGCACCACGCGACCGGAGTCGATGGCCTCCAGGCAGGGCCCGCCCGCCGGGCCGTTGTCGTACTGGATCTCATCGACCAGCAGCGCGGTGGCCTCGGAGGAGGCGACCGTGCGGACCCTGCCGCCCAGCCGCAGGGTCACCCCGGCCATCGGCGCGCCGGGCGTGATCCGGGAGGCGGCCGTGGCCAGCTCGCTCAGCGCCGTGTCGATGCCGCTGGTGGCCAGCAGCACCGCGGTGAGCTCCTGGAGGAAGCCCTCGTCCAGGCCGGGGTCTTCGAAGGGTGGCTCGTCCTTCGGGGTGGGATCGTTGGTCGGGCCCATGAGGGCCTCCTCAACAGGGAGAATTCGTGCTCGCGCCGCATCCGGGGTACGCGTTCCGGAATGGCCGCACGGCCCGACATTACCCTTGTGGCCTCGGGTTCACTCCTGGCCTCAGGGCCTGCGTCCCCAGGCCTGCACCAGCAGGCTCTCGCGCACCACGGTGGTCGGCCGGGCCAGATGCGCGCCCAGCTCGCACTTCAGGGTCGCCAAGGTGTCCGGATCCGTGCCCCGGGCCAGGAGCCGCTCGCCGAACAGGCCGGCGAACTGCAGCAGCAGCCGCTGGCAGGGGCTGCGCGGAAGCCAGTAGAAGGCGTGCGCCGCCGTGTGCACCTCCTGGCAGCCCGCGGCCTCACGCAGCAGGCTCGGCAGCCGGGCCCCGATGTGCACGTCCCCGCCGAACACCGGGGCGATCATGGCCTTGAGCGCGTCCCAGGCGGGGTGCGGCGGGTCGCACTGCCAGGTGGCCCAGTCGTACTCCTGTACGGCGATCCAGCCGCCTGGCCGGGTGACCGCCGCCATGGCGGACACGACCGCAGCCGGGTCGGCGCTGTTGATCAGCAGGAGCCTGCAGTGGGCCAGGTCGAAGGCCGGTCTGTCGCCGCCGGAGAGCCTGCCCAGCTCGGTGGTGACGTTCGCCAGGCCCAGCCGGGCGATCGACTGCCGCGCCCAGGCGATCATCTGCTCGTTGTCGTCGAGGCCGACGACGCCGCCCCTCGGGCCGACCGCGTCGCTGAGCAGGTCGAGGATGCCCAGGGGGCCGCAGCCCACGTCGATGGCGCGGGCCGGCGCGGGCAGCGCGAGGCGTGCGACGAGCTGCCGGGCGGCGTCGCGCAGCAGATCGCCCTGGGCGAGCAGCCGCCGGTGCTCGGCGCTGGAGGCGCCGAGGAGGTAGGCGGAGTCATGGGGCGCTGAAGCCGATCGGGTCACCTGGGTTTTTCCTTGCTCACGGTCGTCACCATTACTCAGGCGTTGCTCAGAGTAGTTTTATCATTACACTGAGCGAGCAGCGGTGGGGGACCGCCCCGCCGGTCAAGAAGGAGACCCATCATGTCGGTGGACCCGAACTTTCGCTTGACCCGTCTCCGCGCCCGCTTCTCCCTCCTGGACGCCAACGGCGACGGCCGCCTCAGGGCCGAGGACTTCGCCCTCCTCGCCGGCCGCGTCTGCGCCTCACTCGGCGCGGACCCCAACTCCGCCAAGGCCCTCGCCCTGGCCGAAGGGTGCCGCGCGTACTGGGAGGGCCTGGCGGCGATCTCCGACAGCGACGGCGACGGAATCGTCACCTTCCAGGAGTACGCGGCGGCCGTCCCCGACTCCGACCACTTCGACGAGCACGGCTCACCGTACGCCCGCGCCCTGACCGCCCTGGCCGACATCGACGACGACGGACAGGTCGAGCACACCGACTTCGTCGCCTGCATGACGGCCATCGGCTTCGCCCTGCCGCAGGTGGAGCAGCTCTTCGCCACGCTGGCGAGCCACGGCGGCCGGGTCACCACCGACGCCTGGTCCGCGGCCATCAAGGCGTACTACGTCAGCACCTCGGCGCACACCCCCGGACAGATGCTGGCCAGCGAACCGGCATGACGACCACCAGCCCGGCGTCGCCGTGGCCCGCCCCCGCCTCGCACGGCGAGGGCGGGCCGCACGGCCAGCGAACCCGGCCTGACAGCCCGCCGCATGACCAGCGCGCCTGGCCTGACAGCCCGCCGCACGACCAGCGAGTCTGGCCAGACGGCCCGCGCACCGGCCTTTCGCGTGATCAGCGAGCCCAGCCTGACAGCCCGCGCACCGGCCCTGCGCCTTACCGGCCCCCCGGGCTGTCGCCGCTGCCGGTCGGCTCCTTCGCCAGCGCGGTCACCCGCATGCTGCTGGCCGGCGACGGCTCGACCACCCTGCTGCTGGAGGCGCTGACCGGCGGGCCGATCGGCGTCCGCCTGCAAGGCCTGGACCTCCGGCCCGCCGCCGGCCTGCCCGCCGACGTGCGAGCCCTGCTCCGGCTCACCGACGACTGCGCCGTCGCCGTCCGCCACTCGCTGCTGCACGACCACCACGGCACCCCGGTCTCCCACAACGAGGTGATCGCCTCGCTGAGCGCCCCCCGCCTGCGCCAGATCGCCACCGACCCCGTCCGCCCGCTCGGGCCGAACCTGATCGCCCACGGCATCGAGCACGGCCGCCACCTGCGCTCCACCGGCCTGGCCCGCTGGAGCGCGGAGGAGAGCGCCGCCGCGTCCAAGGCCTACCTGATCCGCGCCGCGGACACCCCGCTCATGCTCGTCTGGGAGATCTTCAACCCGGCCGTCGTGCCGCCTTCCCGCCACGGCGGTCCGTGAGACGTCAGCCGACAGTAGTCTTGAGGCAATCTTGGTTGCGCGAGCACGGAGGCCATGGCGCGATGCGGCTGGAGCGGGGTTCGGGTCGGCTCTACGGCGTGATGCTCGCGCTGGCCGCGGTGGTCCTCGTCGTGGACCAGCTCACCAAGCTCTGGGCGGTCTCCACGCTGTCCGACAGCGAACGCGTCCCCGTGATCCCGCCGCTGATCCACTTCCGGCTGCTCTACAACGCCGGAGCCGCGTTCTCCCTGGGCGCCGGCGCCACCTGGGTGTTCGCCCTGGCGGCGGCGGCCGCGGTGATCGGCATCCTCTACACCGCGCGCCGGCTGGCCTCGACCGGCTGGGCGCTGGTGCTGGGCGTGCTGCTCGGCGGCGCGGTGTCCCACCTGGGCGATCGGCTCTTCCGGGAGCCCGGCTTCGCCCACGGGCACGTCGTGGACTTCATCGACTACGGCCCGTTCGTCGGCAACGTCGCCGACATCGCGCTCACCTGCGGGGCCGCCGCCATGGTGCTGCTCAGCCTGCGCGGCGTGTCACTCGCCAGGGACGGTGAGGAAGAGCCCGCCTGAGGGTTCTTCAACTCCTCGGACAGCAGCTCCAGCAGGCCGGGCAGCTCACGCTCGATCTCCTGCCGGGGCAGCGAGACGGCGCTGCCGTTGCCGTGGTCGCGCTGCAGGATCAGCCCCGCCTCGCGCAGCACCCGGAAGTGATGCGTGCGCGCGGCCTTCTTCACCGGCAGGTCGAACGAGCCGCAGGCGCGCTCCCGGTCCTCGGGGTCGGCCGCGAGCTCGGCCACGACGCGGCGGCGGGAGTCGTCGGACCCGTCGGCATCTACGGCTTCGCCCGCCCCAAGCCCGAGCGCGCCGACGAGCTGGAGCGGCTGCTGCTGTCGTTCGTGGAGCCGACCAGGGCCGAGCCGGGCTCGATGCAGTACCAGGTCCACCGCGACGCGGCGGACCCCGGCACGCTCGTGTTCTACGAACTGTGGCGGTCGGCAGACGACCTGCGCGCGCATCTCGCACGTCCGGAACTCGCGCACTTCCAGCAGCACCGCATGGACTACCTGCGAGAAGACCTGGAGATCCACTGGCTGACGCCCCTCAGCGCCTGAGGCGATCAAGGACCAGAAAGGTGGAAAACGCCGCCCGCCGGACGTTGCGTGCTGTTACCTTCGCACGGTGGACGACACACGTGCACGGGCGGAGGCGATCGAGGGTTTCGCGACCATCCTGCGAGAGTTACGCAGCGCAGTCGGTAACCCCCCTTTCCGCGAGATGTCCGGCCGGTCGGGGGCGATCTCCCACACGACGTTGCACGAAGCCACGAAGGGTAACCGGCTCCCGAGCTGGGAGACCACCGTGGAGTTCGTCAAGGCTTGTGGCGCGGACCCGGCGGCGTACCGCGAACGCTGGGAGAGCGCCAGCCAGGCGGTCAGATCGACGGGCGCCGCGACCCACGCGGAACCCGCGATCACGGAGCCTCCCCCGCGAGGGGAGGGCAGGCGGCGGCTGACCCACCCGGCCGCGCTGGTGACAGCGGTGGTGATCCTGGCGGGAGCGGCGGTCCTCACGGTGGTCGCCGTCAACCGCAGCTCTCAGCCCCCCGCGCAGAGCCTCCACGTGACCGCCACCTCCTCCGCCGTCGCGTTCTCACCGGCCACCTGCCCCGTGCCCGCGACCAACCCGCCCTGGGCGGCGCCGCTGCACGAAGGGGACAAGGCCGAGTTCGTCGAGGACGTCACGCTCCCCGACTGCACCCGCGTCGGCGCCGGCGAGACCGTGACCAAGGTCTGGCGGCTCAGGAACGCGGGGTCTGTGCCGTGGAAGGGATACTCGCTGCGCCGGCTCGACCCGACGCAGCAGGCCGACCAGTGCCAGACCATCTCCGACGTGCCGATCGCGGACACGCAGCCGGGGGAGACGGTCGACATCCGTACCGACGTCACCACGCCCCGCAAGCCTGGCCTGTGCTACGTGCGCTTCAAGATGGTGGACGCCACCGGGGCGATCGTGTTCCCGGGCAGCCGGCCGATCAACTTCCAGCTCATCGTGGACGGCGCCGGCTCCCCGCCGTGACCACACGACGGAGAGCCGGACGACGAGGTCAGGAAGCCGAGGCGCTGAGCGCGATCCCCGTGTAGTAGTGCTGCAGGATCCTGGTGTAGCTCCAGCCCGCCGCGGCCTTGTCGCGGGAGCCGTACTGCGACATCCAGTCACCGGTGACCCAGTTGCCGCACGCCGTCGTCGTGGCGCAGTACTGCGCCCGGAAGATCTTCCCGCCGCGGGTCAGCCGGGTGCCCCAGGTCGCGTCCACGGCGGCGCTCGTCACCGCCTTCGCGGAGCCGGGCACGTACACCTGGCTCGACGTGTGGTCGTAGACGTCGAAGCACTGGCCGCCCGACGTCTTGCGGTTGGAGTGCAGCGCCCAGTACCAGCCGAAGTTCTTCACGGCCATCGCCCCGGCCTTCAGCGACTCCTTCGGCCAGCTCGACACCCACTCGTTGGGCAGGACGTTCTTGACGTAGGTCTTGAAGTCCACCCGTTCCACCCGGTTCAGGGCGGTCCGGTACACGAGGATCGTCGTGGGCAGCTTCGTGTCCGTGCCGTCCGTCTTGCACCCGGTGGGCGACGCGGACGGGCCGAACAGGTGCGAGGCGTTCTGGTTCTTGAGTGTGGCGTTCAGGTTGCCCTTGGTGCCTGCGGCGAAGTCCTGGTAGGTGCCGGTGTGTCCGGTGTTGAAGTAGACGCGGACGGTTTTGGTGCTGCGGTTCCAGACGGAGGCGGCGGCGTTCTTGATGCATTGGCCCTTGCCTGCGCCGGGGCCTTTGAAGTCGTAGCAGGTGGGCTGGGTGGTGGCGTAGTCGGCGATCGATCCGGTGAAGTCGGAGACCGATCCCTGGTTGCCGCTGTTGAAGTAGTAGCAGAACTCGCCGCTGTCACAGACGCCGTCACGGCCGGCGGCAGAGGCAGGCGCGGTGGTGGCGAGAACCGTCCCGCCGAGCGCCACCGCGGCGAGCCCCGATAACAGGCGCAGCTTTCTGGTGAGCACAGTCGTCTCCTCTTCGCTCTATCGGACGCTGTAGCCCTGGGAGTTCCAGAACGAGGTCGGGTTCGGGTTGTCCAGGTGCGGGTCGCCGACGCTCTTGGCCGCCCGCGTCTGCCGTCCGAGCCGCATCTCGACGTGGGTGTGCGCGGCCCCGCTGCTCGACACCCCGCGCCACGACTCGGTGGCGATGACCTGGCCGCGGCTGACCGTCTGGCCCACGCGCAGCGAGGAGAGCGGAGCGGAGTGCAGGTAGATCACCGTCTTGTTCGCCGCGGCGTTGTAGATGGCGATGGTGGACAGGTTCGCCCTGCCGGTCGCCCCGCGTACGACGTTGATGACCTGACCCGCCACCAGGGCGTGCACGTTCGAGCCCACGCCGCGCGCGATGTCGATGCCCTCGTGCCGGCCCGCGGTGTTGGTGTAACCGTCGAACCCGCAGGTGATCGTGCCGCTGGCCGTGTAGAGCGAGTACGACATCCTGCTGCGCGACGACGCGGACGGGCCGAACTCGTGCGAGGCGTTCTGGTTCTTGAGTGTGGCGTTCAGATTGCCCTTGGTGCCCGCGGCGAAGTCCTGGTAGGTGCCGGTGTGTCCGGTGTTGAAGTAGACGCGGACGGTCTTGGTGCTGCGGTTCCAGACGGAGGCGGCGGCGTTCTTGATGCATTGGCCCTTGCCCGCGCCGGGGCCTTTGAAGTCGTAGCAGGTGGGCTGGGTGGTGGCGTAGTCGGCGATCGATCCGGTGAAGTCGGAGACCGATCCCTGGTTGCCGCTGTTGAAGTAGTAGCAGAACTCGCCGCTGTCACAGACGCCGTCGCGGTTCGCGGCCGAGGCGGGCGTCGCGGCGGCGAGCAGCCCTCCGCCGAGCGCCATCGCGGTGAGGATGCTGGCGAACGTTCTCATGCTGATCTCCTTGATTCGAGTGATGATGGCGAGGACCGGTCAGCGGCGCCGGTACTCCTCCCAGGTGCGGATGGTCACCGCCGGGCCGTCGTCCCGGCCGCGGTTGGCGAGCCCGTTCAGGCCGAGGTAGTAGTCGCCGACCTGGTGCTGGGCCTGGCCGGACAGGCTCGGGTCGCTGATGGCGGCGGCGTGGATGTGCCACGGCCAGTCGCCCTGCTGCGGGCTGCGCAGCCACGCGGCGAAGCCGACCCGCCGCAGCGCGCGGACGGTCGCGGTGCGGGTGGCGGCGCTCATCCCCGCCACCGAGACGTCCACGACGCCGCCGCCGTCGTGGGTGCCCGCCGAGGTCGGGTCGCCGCCGGGGTTGTACGAGCCCTGATCCAGCGCGAAGTCACGGCCGAGCAGCCGCTTGGCCTCCGTCAGCATGCTGTTCGTACGGGCGTTGACGACGAACCCGCCGGTGGACACCCGGCCGCCCGGATTGATCACGGCGGTGACCTTGAAACGGCCGGCGCCCAGCTTGGTGAGCGACGCCTTCCCCGGCAGGCCGTTGGCGTCGAGCCCCGTGAGGCCGAGCGACTTCTGGTACTTCGCGTAGGCGGCGACCGTGGTGGTGCCGAAGTACCCGTCCACCCACTTCGCGTCCAGCAGCTTCCGGTCACTCAGCGCCTGCTCGACCAGCAGCACACTGGCCTCGGCGCCCGGGGTCAGCGTGTGGTCGGGCCGCCTCGGGTCGATCTGGGCCGCCTTGACGGTGGCCTCCATGTTGACGCTCGGAAGGACGCCCGCCTCGGCCGCCTGCGTCCCGAGCGCTCCGGTCAGCAGCGAGCCGGACAGGAGGGCCGGTATCAGGATGGTGGGCAGCGTCATGGTGACTCCTGGTGCGGGGGTGAGGGGCGGTGCCTGAGCGGCGACACCAACCTCGCCGTCCGCCTCGCGTGTCCGCAAGGAATCGGTGTTGTCAGCCTGTCCTGCGTGCCGTCTTACGGGCGTACGCGCAGGTGAGAGGCAGGCTTACGGACGTGTGCGCGAACGGGCCTCGGCCGCCCAGTGCGGCGCGTTCCACCGGTCGGCGACGACGGCGGCCCGGGCGAAGTGGGCGACGGCCTCGTCGGCGCGGCCCAGGAACGCGGCCAGCTCGCCGAGCGTGTGGGCGACCGGGCGCACCGCCACCGACAGGCTCTCGGCGCCCGCCGGTGGGCCGTCGCGGTGCGGGAGCAGCGTCGCGTAGATCTCCTTGGCGGCGTCGCGGTCGTTCAGCGCGACGGCGGCCATCGCGCGCAACGTGGTGAAGAAGGTGAAGAAGAAGTCCGGGCGGATCGGGCCGGCCGACGCGCGGGCCACGCGGGCCTCGGCGTCCAGGCCGTTGGCGTGGAGGGCGAGCGCGAGCAGGTCGGCGGTCATGGGGCCGAGCATGGCGTGCAGGGCGCGCACGTCGTCCAGGTGCGCGCCGAGCGTGCCCTCGTTCAGCCGGATCGTGGCCAGGGCGAGCTGCAGGAAGCCCGTGGCGTGCACCGACCCGATGCGCCGCATGCCCTCGCCGGCCTCGGCGAAGAGCCGTTCGGCGTCGGCGAACCGGCCTTCGACGAGCGCCAGCCCTGCCAGCGCGATCTCGGTGACGGCGATCGCCTCGCGAACCCGGTAGGCGTGCGCGAGCTCCAGGGCCTCGGTGATCACCTGACGCGTGGTCGCCGGGTCGTTGGCCGCGGCGGCGACGGCGGCGTGGTTGAGCAGCCCGGTGATCCGGTAGACCGGCAGGTCGTGCTCGGCGCCGAGTTCCACCAGCTCCCGGCAGAGCCCGGCGTCGCCGTGCACCTCGGACAGGATCTGGAGCGCCGCGGCCCGCAACCGGGGATCGGTGGCGAGGTCGAGTGCCTCCTGCGCCGCCTCCGCGACGGTCGGGTCGTCCTCGCCGATCAGCTCGGTGGCGTACGCCGTCAGGAGCCGGGACCGTACGGAAGGGGGCAGGTCACGCTTCAGCAGGCGGCTCAGCCGGTCGACCACGACCCGGTCCACCGTGCCGTACGTGCGGGCCTGCCAGGGGGTCGGCTCCGTCCACGCGGTGAACGCGGCGATCATAAGGTCGTCGCGGCCCAGGGACTCCGCGTACTCCACGGCCTCGCGCCGGGTCTCGCGGGCGGCGGCGACGGCCCCCGACCGGATCTGCGCGCGCAGCAGCCTGCCGAGCAGCTCGACGCGTTCGTCCGGACCGGTCGCGTTGGCGACGGCGTCGGCGAGGAGACCGGCCGCCACGTCGTGCGCGTAGCGGGCCTCGGCGAGGTCGGCCGCCTGGACGCAGTAGCCGACGGCCTCCGGCGAGCCGGCGCGCGCGTAGTGGTGGGCCAGCGCCGCGACGTCGCCGGTGCCTTCGAGCGCGGCGGCGATCCTGGCGTGCATCCGGGTGGCCCGCAGCCTGCTGACGTCGGCGACGAGTGTGTCCCTGACGAGGGCGTGCACGAAGCGGACGCGTCCGGGGCCCGGCTCGTCGAGCAGCCCGGCGATGACGCCCGCGTCCAGGGCGTCCATCACCCCGTCCTCGTCGGTGTCGGCGGCCTTGACCAGGACGTCCACGGAGCTCTCCCGGCCCGCGACCGCGGCGAGCCGCAGCACGGACACGCCCCCCTCGGGCAGGCGCGCGAGGCGGCGGCGCAGGACGTCCCGCACGCCCTCCGGAACCTCGGACAGGGCGACCAGCGCGCCTTCGCCGCTCAGCAGCCGGGCGCTCTCGCGCACGTAGAACGGGTTCCCGCCGGTGCGCTCCGCGATCCCCGCGATCGTCTCCTCGTCGGTGTCGCACTCGGCCCGTACGAGCCGCGCGACCGCCGCGTCGTCCAGCCCCGGCAGCGCCAGGCGGAGGGGCGCGGCGCGGGCGAGGGTGGCCAGCGTCTCGGCGAGGCGCCCGCTCTCGTCCGCCCGGTACGCCGCGACGACCAGGACCGGGGCCCGCAGGCCGAGGACGCCGCCGAGCAGTTCGAGCGTGGTGGCGTCCGCCCAGTGCACGTCGTCCAGCACGACGGCGACCGGGCGTCGCGCGGCCACCGCCGCGAGCCACTTCCACACGGCTTGGCGCAGGCGGAACCGGCCCGCGGTGGCGTCGGCCTTGACCGGCTCGGTGTCAGTGAGCAGCGGCGCGAGGTCGTTCGCGAACTCGCCCGGGGACATGATCGCGGCGACCGCGCTCAGCGCCTCCGTCCAGGCCCACGCGGGTGGCGCGCTGTCCACCTCGGGGCAGCGGCCGACGGCGACCAGCCATCCGTCGCGTTCGAGGCGCCTGGTCAGGTGGTCCAGCAGCGTCGACTTGCCCAGCCCGGCCTCGCCGGTGACCAGGGCGACGCGGGCCCCATCGGTGGCTGCCCCGGTGGCGGCCGTGAGCAGCGCCGACAGCTCCGCCTCGCGCCCGACGAACGACGCCTCGCGTCCGACCGCCTCCTGCCCGAGCGCCTCTTGCCCGAGCGCCTCTTGCCCGAGCGGCTCCTGTCGGAGCGTCTCGCGTGCGAACGCCTCGCCTCCGAGCGCCTCTTGCCCGAGCGCCTCCCGTCCCAACGCCTCCCGTTCCAACGCCTCGCGTCCGGCGAACGGCGCTTCGGCGGGCGGGGCAGGCCGTGGCGGCGGTGCGTCCCCCGCCGGGGGCACGCTCTCGCGCAGGACGTCCGTGCGCTGGGTGAGGATCGCCTCCTCCAGCGCCGTCAGATCCGGGCCGGGGTCGAGCCCGAGTTCCTCGGCGAGGATGCCGCGGGCGCGGCGGAGCGTCGCCAGCGCGTCGGCCTGGCGTCCGCTGCTCCACAACGCCAGGGCGTGCAGCCGCCAGCCTTCCTCGCGCAGGGGCTCCTCACGGGTGAGCCGTTCGGCCTCGGGAACGACGGCGGCCGGGTCGCCGGCACGCAGACCGGCCGCGACGCGCAGCTCGGTGGCGACCAGGCGCAGCTCGTTCAGCCGGGCCGTCTCGGCGGCGGCCCACGGCTCGTCGGCGACCTCGGCGTACGCCGGCCCCTGCCACAGCTCCAGCGCCTCGGCGAGCCGGGCCTGCGCGGCGCGCGGGTCGCTGTCCGCACGCGCCCGGCCCAGCAGTCCCTCGAACCGCCACGCGTCCACCGCGTCCGGCGGCAACCGCAGCGCGTAGCCCGGTGCCGCGCTGACCAGCAGCCGGGCCGGGGTGCGCGGCGGACGTCCGGGTTCCAGCAACCGGCGCAGGTTGGACACGTACGCCTGCAAGGACATCAACGCCCGCGCCGGCGGCTCACCGCGCCACAGATCCTCGATCATCCGGTCGACCGGCACGACCTGCCCGCGCGCCGCCACCAGCAACGCCAGCACGCCCCGCTGCCGTGGCCCGCCCAGAGGAACGGCCTCGCCGCCGACCTCGGCCGCGAAAGAGCCCAGCACCCGGATGAAGACCATGATTCCGCTCATCGTACGCGGACGGCTCCAAATGGCCTCCAAGTCCCTTCCAAAGACCCCGGAGCAGCCTGAACACCTCGCCACCCACCGACCGAGGGCAGGAGCAGATGAGCGTCAACACCCAGGACCTGGAGATCGTCCACCGCGCGCTCCGCCGTGAGTCACGGCTGCTGACGAAGCTGGTCGCGGCCGTCACCCCGGGTGACACCGCTCGCGCCAGGGTGATCGCCGACCACTTCCGCCTCTACCGGCTGGGCCTGCGCAACCACCACGCGGGCGAGGACGAGCTGCTGTGGCCGCCGCTGCTGTCCCGGGTGGACCTGGAGGCCGACATCGTGCTGCGCATGCAGGCCCAGCACGAGCGCGTCGCGGCCACCCTGACCAGGCTGGACGCCGCGGTCCCCGTCTGGGAAGCCACGGCGGGCGCCGACGAACGCGACACCGTCGTGGCCGCCCTCTGCGAGCACCGCGCCGTCCTGCTGGAACACCTCGACGACGAGGAGGCCACCCTCCTCCCGCTCGCGGCCGAGCACCTCACCGAGCGGGAGTGGGCCTCCCTGGGCGACCACCTGGTGACCAGCACCCCCAGGCCCGCCCTGCTCACGCTCCTCGGCGCCGTCCTGGAGGACGCGAACCCGGCCGAACGCGCCGCCGTCCTCCGCGGCCTCGCCACCCGGGTCCGTGTCACCTGGCACCTCATCGGCCGCCCCCGCTACGCCCGCCACCTCCACCACCTCCGCCAGCCCGAACCCCGCGTCCGCCAGCCCGAACCCCGCGTCCGCCAGCCCGAACCCCGCGTCCGCCAGCCCGAACCTCGAAGGAGAACCACCATGTCGCTGAAGAAGCTCAACACCGTCCTGGCCGCCGCCGTAGTCCTGTTCACCCTCTACCTCGGGCTGTCCTTCATCCTGCCGCTCGGGACGACCTTCCCCGGCCTCCCGGACTGGCCCTCCGACGGCAGCGGCTTCCCCATCGTGAAGG
Organism: Nonomuraea monospora; assembly: GCF_039531895.1. NCBI lineage: Bacteria > Bacillati > Actinomycetota > Actinomycetes > Streptosporangiales > Streptosporangiaceae > Nonomuraea > Nonomuraea monospora. Next base: position 25,366 of record NZ_BAAAQX010000036.1, on the reverse strand, counting down.
GCAGCCGCGAGCTCGCGATGGGCCTGGCCATGGGTGTCCTGCTGGTGACGGGCCAGCGCCGCCCCCTGGGCTGGGTGCTGCTGATGGTGTCCGTCGCCCCGTTCGGCGACATGGTCAACGTCCTGGCCCACCACGGCTCCGCGGTCGCCGCGTACGCCGTTCACGGCCTGACCGCGGTGCTGATCGCGGTCACGGGGGCGCTGATGCTCCGCGAGACCCGCAAGGCCTGAAGAGCCCCGGCTGACAACTCAACTCAAAGGAGACGACAATGACGATCAACGATCTGCGCGGTGTCCTCAAGGGCCGCGTCCTCCTGCCCGGCGACGACGGCTTCGACCAGTCGGCCACCCCCTGGAACCGCACCGTCCGACAGCCGGTCGCCGCCGTGGCGGAGGCCGCGGACGCCGACGACGTGACGGCGCTCGTGCGCCACGCGCGGCGGGCGGGCCTGACGGTGACCGCGCAGCCGAGCGGGCATGGCGCCTCCGGCGACGTGGACGGCCTGATCCTGCTGCGTACCGGCCTGCTGAACGAGGTGGAGATCCGCGCCGAGGAGCGCGTGGCCCGGGTGGGCGCGGGCGCGAAGTGGGGCCAGGTGCTGGCGGCGGCCGGCCCGCTGGGCCTGACCGGCCTCGCCGGCAGCGCGCCTGGCGTCAGCGTGACCGGCTACACCCTGGGCGGCGGGATCGGCTGGTTCAGCCGCAAGCACGGCTTCGCATCCGGCAGCGTCCGCGCCATCGACCTCGTGGACGCCGACGGCGAGCCACGCCGGGTGACCGCCGAGTCCGACCCCGACCTGTTCTGGGCGCTACGCGGCGGCGGCGGCGACTTCGCGCTGGTGACCGCCCTCGAACTCGACCTGTATCCCGCACCGTCCCTGTACGGCGGGCGCGTGATCTGGCCGGAACACCGCACCCGCGAGGTGTTCGACGCCTTCCTGGAACTCACCGCCGAAGCGCCGCGCGAGCTGAGCATCTGGCTCAACCGGCTCCAGCCCCCCGGCGCCCCTCCCATGGTGACGCTCGACCTGGCCTACCTGGGCGAGTCGGCCCAGGGACAGGACCTGCTGGTACGCCTCGACAAGATCGAGGACACGATCTCCGACAGCCGCGGCGTCGTCCCGCTCGCCGCCCTGGGCTCCATCGCCGCCGAACCGACCGATCCGGCCCCGTCCATCACACGCACGGAACTGCTCACCGGCCTCGACGCGGACGCGGTGAACCTCCTGCTCGCCAAGCCCGTCGAACCGCTCATCAACCTCCAGATCAGGCACCTGGGCGGGGCACTGGCCGAGCCGGGCCCCGGTGCGAGCGGCGTGGTGGCGGAGCCGTACCTCCTCGGAATGGTAGGCCTCGGCCTGCCGCACACGGCCGCTGCGACGCGCGCCCGGCAGGCCGAGGTGGTGGCCGACCTGGGGGCTTACGTCAGCGGTCGCAAGCCGTACACCATGCTGTCGCCGGGGGAGACGGCGGCGCAGTCCTTCCCTGAAGGCACGCTTGAGCGGCTGCGGGAGATCAAGCGGGCCCGCGACCCGCACAACGTGTTCCGCGCCAACTACCCGGCGCTCGGCTGATTTCCAGTCGTCGGAGCTGATCGGCGGCCCCTACTGGACGCTGTGCCGGGGAGGATGCTCGCGCGGTGCCGGGAAGCCGGATCGTGACGAGGAGCCCACCGGCGGGGCGGGGTGTGAGGTCGAGTGTCCCGTCGTGTGCCTGGACGATGCTGTGCACGATGGCCAGCCCGAGGCCGACGCCCGCGTGGTCGTCGAGGCGTGCGCGGTGGGTTCCGCGTTGGAAGGGTTCGGTGAGGGTCGGCAGGAGTTCTGGTGGGAGCCGTTGGCCGGTGTTCTCGATCCGCAGCACGCTCGCGTCGCGCCGCGCCTCGGTGTGGACCGTGACGGTGCCCTTGCTGGGGAGGTTGTGGACGATGGCGTTCTGGACGAGGTTGGTCACCATCCGCAGCAGGAGCGCCGCGGAGCCGGCGGCCCAGGCCTTCCCGCCGGTGACCTCGAACGCGATCCGGCGCTTCTCCGCGAGGGGAAGCAGCGTTTCCGCGGCTTCTTCGACAAGGAGAGACAGGTCGACGGGTTCGGGGTTGAAGCTGCCTCGCTCGCTGCGGCTGAGCAGGAGGAGGGCCTCGGTGAGGTCGATCGCGCGCGTGTTGACGGAGCTGAGGCGTTCGATGAGTTCGGTCCGGTCCCGTCGGGGGTCGTCGCGGGCGACGTCGAGGAGCGCCCGCGAGATCGCCAGCGGGGTGCGGAGTTCGTGGGAGGCGTTCGCGGCGAACCGTTGCTGCCGGCCGACGTGGGATTCGAGTTGCTCGAGCATGGTGTCGAACACATCGGCCAGTTCGCGGAACTCGTCCTCGCTGCCCGGGAGCCGGATCCGGTGGGAGAGCGATCCGCTGGCGGCCAGCCGTGCCGCGTCCGCGATCCTGGTCAGTGGCGCGAGCATCCGGCCGGCCAGGACCCACCCGCCCATGAGGCCGAACACCAGGAGGAAGCCCAGCGCCAGGGCCGCGGCGGGCAGGAAGAGGCGCAGGAGGTCCGTGCGGTTGGGCACGTATACGGGAGCCATGATGCTGATGCGGTCGGGCACGTAGCGCAGCAGGAACACCCACACCACGGACAGCAGGAGAGCGCCGGCGAGCAGGAGGAACCCGGCGTAGCTGATGGTGAGTTTCGCGCGGGCGCTGAGCCCTGGGCGTCTATTCATGAGCGCGGTCAGGGCGGGCGGGGTCCGTGCCGCTGTCGATGCGGTAGCCCACGCCGGGCACCGTGGCGATGAGCCATGGTTCGCCGAGTCGTTTGCGCAGGGCGGAGACGGTGATGCGGACGGCGTTGGTGAAAGGGTCGGCGTTGGCGTCCCAGGCCCGCTCCAGCAGCTCTTCGGCGCTGACGACACCGCCCTCGGCGGCGACGAGGACGTTCAGCACGGCGAACTGCTTGCGGGTGAGCGCCACGTAGCGCCCGTCGCGGAAGACCTCCCGGCGGAAGGTGTCCAGCCGCAGGCCCGCGATCTCGATGACCGGGGGGCGGGCGTACGCCCGCCTGCGGTCCAGCGCCCTCAGCCGCAGGACGAGCTCGCGAAGCTCGAACGGCTTGGTGAGATAGTCGTCGGCGCCGAGCGCGAACCCGGAGGCCTTGTCGTCGATCCGGTCGGCGGCGGTGAGCATGAGGATCGGGATGCCGCTGCCGGAGGCGACGATCCGGCAGGCGATCTCGTCACCGGAAGGGCCGGGGATGTCGCGGTCGAGGACCGCGAGGTCGTAGGAGTTGACGCTGAGCAGCTCCAGGGCGGAGTCGCCGTCGCCGGCGAGGTCGGCGGCGATCGCCTCCAGCCGGAGACCGTCACGGATGGCTTCGGCCAGGTAGGGCTCGTCCTCCACGATCAGTACGCGCATGACGCGAGCCTAGGAAGCACGGCATATCGCGAGCGTATGCCACCGAACGCGCGGCATCGGGGCGTCAGGCGGGGGCCGTGAGGTCGTAGACCTCGGCCGTGCCGACCGTGCGGGCGGTGAAGGTGGTCTTCACCCACTCGACGATCCGCTGGGCGGCATCGCTGCCGCCTTGCGGACTGCCGTTGCCCATCCCGCCGCCGTCCACGAAGTAGTGGATCTGCTTCCGGGCCACGTACTGCTGGAACTGCTCGAGTGTGGGAGCAGGGTCGGTGCCGTTGAAGCCGCCGATCGCCATCACCGGCGTCCGCGTGGCCAGCTGGTACACCGCGGCGTTGAGGGACGTCAACGTCGCGGCGGGCCACCGGTAGGAGGCCGCGTCCGCCTTCAGCAGCGCCACCAGCTCAGCGCTGGGAGGAGGCGAGGAGTGCATGAGGACGACCTCGCGGCCGGGCTGCTGCTTCCCCCGGCTCGTTGCTGTCCGCATCAGACCGGCGCCTGACGCGACGGCGGGCCCGGCGGTCACTATCACCCCGCTACGCGGGGAGGCGACCGTTTCCTGTGCGTACGCGGCCGGCCCCGCCAGCGCGCGCCGCACGGCCGCCCCCGCGACCACCCGCCCCGGCAGGTAGGCGGCTCGCAGCACCATTCCGGCCGTGACGAGGCCACCCACGACGACGACCGGGCCCAGCCACGGATGCCAATCGGGGGTGCGCCGCAGCAGCGCGTACGACCACGCCGCCGTGACCGCCACGACCGCCGCCAGCGTGGCCGCGCCCGCCACCGTGCGCCGCCGCGGCCACAGCAGCCCGAACCCCAACCCGACCAGGGCGGCGACCGCCGGGGCAGCGCCACGGTGTAGTACTGGTGGAAGATGCCCCGCATCAGGCTGAACACCGCGCCGGTGACCAGCACCCACCCACCCCACAGCCCCAGCGAGGCGCGTACGCGGCCACCGTGAGTAGCAGCACCAGCAAGGCGTCCGGGTTGTTGAACCGGAACATCAGCGTGGCCACCGGCGTCAGCGCCAGCACCGCACCGGCCAGCAGCCCCGCGCCCGCCTCGACCCGCGCGGGCACGGCGCCTGCCAGCGCGCGCCGCACGGCCGCGGACACGGTCGCGACGGTCGCCACGCCCATCAGCGCCTGCGGCAGCAGGATGCTCCACGAGTTCACCCCGAACAACCGCGCGGAGATCGCCATCGGCCACAACGCGGCGGGCGGCTTGTCCACGGTGATCGCGCCCGCCGCGTCGGAGGAGCCGAAGAAGAACGCCTTCCAACTGCTCGCCCCGGCCTGCACCGCGGCCGAGCAGAAGGAGTTCGCCCACTCCGCGGCGCTCAGCCGCCACGTGTACAGCACGGCCGTGCCTGCCAGCAGCACCACAAGCACGGGCCGGGCCCAGGCCGGGTCGCCCCCGGCGGGGCTCGCGCGCCGCCGGGCAACGGACGTCAGTCTCGCCATGAACGCTCCTCAGCTCAACCGGTAAAGCTGCTGCTCAGCGCCTGTCGAGGAGGACGGCGACTCCCCGTACTCGCCGGCGTCGACCAGGGCGCCGTTCTGCCGCACCCATGCCGTGACAGCCGAGATCGCACCCTTACGAGGACCGGCCGATGCGTTGAGCAGGATGTGGCGCAGCTCGCCGTTCCTGATGTAGTCCTGCAGCTTGGCCACCGTCATCGCCGGGTCCTGCCCGGTGAAGCCGCCCATCGCGATCACCGGCTCGCCGGTCGACAGGATGATCCCCGCGGCCTGCTGGGCACCGGACACCGCGACCAGCCAGCGCGCATCGCCCCGGTTCCTGTGCAGGTAGCCGATCAGCCCGGGGCTCAGCGCGGCGGCCGGCCCGCCGGCCATGCGAACGCCGCCGCCCCCTGTCTGCCGCATTCCAGGGCCCTGCTCCATGGACGGCCCCGCCAGCGCGTTGCCGTACGAGTCCTTCGCACCGCCGAACGCGGTCGCCGACGCGTACGCTCCCGGGCCCGCCAGCGCCGTGACCAGCGTGAACGCCACCGACGCGACGGCGATCCCACGGCCGCGCCGCCCCGGCAGCCGCGCGGCCACGAGCGCAGCCACCGCCACCGCGGTCGCCGCCACGACCACCCAGCGCAGCCACGGATTCCACTCGGGAGTGCGGTTCAGCAGCACGAACGACCACGCGCCCGTGGCCACCACGCCCACCGGCAGCACCCACGACCAGCCGACCGACCGCCGGTACGCGCCGTACAGCAGCACCCCGCCCGAGCCGGCCAGCGCGGCGATCGCCGGGGCCAGCGCCGTGGTGTAGTACGGGTGGAACACGCCCCCGGCGAAGCTGAACACCACGTGATGCACGGCCAGCCAGCCGCCCCACAGCACCAGCGCGGCCCGCGCCGGGTCGGTGCGCGGCCGCTTCCGCAGCAGCACCAGCCCCGCCACCAGCGCGAGCACCGCGAACGGCAGCAGCCAGGAGATCTGGCCGCCGACGATGTCGTTGAACAACCGTCCCGCGCCCGCGGCGCCACCGAAACTGCCTCCGCCGGAACCCCCTCCCTCGCCGAGGATCCGGCCGAGGCCGTTGAAGCCGATGACCACGTCCCACACGGTCCCGTCGGTGCTGCCGCCGGCGAACGGGCGGCTCGCGGCCGGGATCAGGTCGACCACCACCATCCACCAGGAGCTCGACACCGCCAGCGCCACACCGGCCGCCAGCAGGTGCCAGATCCGGCGCGGCACGTCCGGCCTGGCAGCCACCAGGTAGGCCAGAGCCAGTGCCGGGACGACCACGAACGCCTGCAGCATCTTGGTGTTGAACCCGCACCCCACGAACCCCGCCGAGGCCAGCAGCCAGGTCAGGCGTCCCGTCTCGATCGCGCGCCCGCACGCCCACGCGGCCAGCACCAGGAACAGCACCAGCAACGGGTCGGGGGCGTTCTCGCGGTTGATGGCGACCGTGATCGGCGTCAGCGCCAGCACCCCGGCCGCGATCAGCGCCGCCGGGAGCCCGGCCGCCCGCCGCACCGTGGCGTGCAGCACCGCGACGGCGGCCACCCCGGCCAGCACCTGCGGCAACATCAGGCTCCACGTCCCGAACCCCAGGACGCGGGCGAACAGGCCCATCACCCACAACGCCATCGGGGGCTTGTCCACGGTGATGAACGACTCGGAGTCCAGCGAGCCGAAGAAGAACGCCTTCCAGCTCTCGGTGCCGCTCTTGACCGCCGCCGAGTAGTAGGCGTTGGCGTGGCCGGCCGACGTCAGGCTCCACGCGTACAGCACGAAGGCCGCCAGCAGCACGCCCCAGAGCGCGGGACGCGACCAGCGCGGATCTTCAGGGCCGCCCAGGGCCAGCCGGCGCAGCAAGCGGTGACTCCCGCGATGACTGCCGGACGCGGACGTGCCTGACGGGCCGGGAAGCGTCGGCGAATGATGTGCGGGGGTGGTCATCGAACCTCGCCTTCTCTACCTGTGCGGACGGCCGGAGCCGGCCGGTGCCCCAGACGCCCTGGATGGAAGATCCAGGTACGCATCAGCAGGAACCGCACCAGCGTCGCGACCCCGTTGGCGGTCACCAGCGCGGCGATCTCGACGGCACGTGACGCCTCCGGCGCCAGCGCGTGAAGCAGCGCCAGGCCGCCGCTGCTCAGCGCCAGCCCGAGCAGGAACGCCACACCGCCCTCGAGCTGCTGCCGCAATGCCCGCTCCGGCCCGGTCACGCCGAAGGTGAAGCGGCGGTTGGCGGCGGTGTTGCCGATGGTGGTGATCACCAGCGAGACCGCGTTCGCCCACAGCGGCCCCATCACCGTGCGCAGCAGCACGAACAGCACGAGCTGAGCGATCGTGCTGAACACCCCGATGATCGCGAAGGCCGGCAGTTGCCTGGCCATCCCCGCCGGCAGCCGGGGGCGCGGCCGGCCCTCCACCGGAACGCGGAACGCGCCCGTCAGCATGCGACGCGCCACCCGGGCCATGCCCTTCAGGTCATCCAGCGCGGTTCGCAGCACGTCCACGCGGCTGTCGGGGTCGTCGACCCAGTCCACCGGCACCTCGTGGATGCGCAGCCCGTTGCACTCGGCCAGCAGCAGCAACTCGGTGTCGAAGAACCACTTCTCGTCCTGCACGGACGGCAGCAACGCCCGCGCGATCACGGTCCTGGCGGCCTTGAAGCCGCATTGGGCGTCGGTGAAGCGGGCCGCCAGCGTCGTACGCAGCAGCACGTTGTAGCAGCGGGAGATCAGCTCCCGTTTCGGGCCGCGCACCACCGCCGACCCGCGCGTCAGCCGGGACCCGATCGCCAGATCGCTGTGCCCGGAGATCAGCGGCGCCACCAGCGGCAGGAACGCGTCCAGATCGGTCGACAGGTCCACGTCCATGTAGGCGACCACGTCGGCGTCGCTGCGGCTCCACACCTGCCGCAGCGCCCGCCCCCGGCCCTTCTGCTCCAGCCGCACCGCGCGTACGTGGGGCAGCGCGGCCTCCAGGTCCAGCGCCGCCTGCCAGGTCCCGTCGATGCTGGCGTTGTCGGCGATCGTGATCCGAAACCGGTAGGGGAACGTCTCCTCCAGATAGTCGTGCAACCGGCGCACGCTGCGCGCCAGCACGTGTTTCTCGTTGTGGACGGGTACGGCGATCTCCACCAGGGGATCCACGACCAAGCTCCTCACAGTGAGGCCACAGAAGCGGCCCTGCCTGATGTGCGGCGTTTCGGCTGGGCAGGCGAGCCGCCGGAGATCGGCGGAGGAACGAGCACGATCCCGCGCCTACGACGCGCCCGCGCTGACAGTGATGCGCTGTGGTCCATGCCTTCACCGAAGCGGGAGGCCTGTCGCCGTGGCGTATGCGGTTTTCGATATGCCCGCGATAGGCCGCAGCGCTCCCGGCGGCGGCCACTGCCGGCGCGAGCCGTGACATGACGATGACCTGGCGCGGACGTGGCGGGGACACGGCCGGTCGACAGTGGACGGGGTGATCGGGGAGGCGCCGGCCGTGCGGATGTGCTTCGAGCCGGCCCTCGCCCGAACCGTCCACCGGACGGAAGGCCGCCGTGAAAGCGACCGTAAAAGGGGAGAAGACGTGGCTGTTGACCGAGTATGGAACCGGCGTTCGCTGTTGCGGGGCGCCGCCGTGGCGGCCGGTGCCGCCGCGACCGTGCCGCTGATGGGCGCCGCGGTCACGGCGGGAGCCGACGGCGGCGACGCGGACTCCGCCCTCCCGCCGGACACGCTGCCCGGCGGGGCCTACGACAGGTACGTGGCGCGGCTGGCCGCCGAAGGCAAGTTCTCCGGCGTGGTGCTGCTGTCCCACAAGGGCCGGACGGTGCTGTCACGCAGTTATGGCATGGCCGACAAGGAGAAGGGGATAGCCAACAGCGAGAGTGTCGCGTTCAGCCTCAGCTCGGCGGGCAAGCCGTTCGGCGCGGTGGCCGTCCTGCAGTTGGCGCAGCAGGGCAAGCTGAAGCTGTCGGACACGGTCGGCACCTACCTGACGGGCTTCGCCAAGGAGATCGCCGAGCAGGTGACCATCCACCACCTGCTCGCCAACATCTCCGGGCTGGAGAGCCCGGAGGAGGACGTGGCACGCGTCTTCCAGAGCCGGGAGGAGGTGCAGGAGTTCTACGGGCAGTGGGCCCGCCATTCGAAGCTGGTCGCACCGGTCGGCACCCCCACCGGCCACGCCGGTGCCGGGATCGTCATCCCGGCGCTGATCGTGCAGGCGGTGACCGGCAAGACGTACTGGGACTACGTCGAGGAGAACATCTTCAAGCGCTGCGGCATGACCGGCTCGGCGTTCTACACCAGGCCGCAGTGGCTCACCGACGCGCACATCGCGCACCCCTACATGACACTGGCCGACGGCAGCGCGGTGGACGCCGTCCGCAACCTGGACCAGAGCAGCTCGAACCAGACCACGCTGGGCAAGAACCCGGGCCGCTGCTTCATCGACGCTCCCGGGGACGGCGGGTTCGCCACCGCACCGGACCTGGTCCGGTTCGCGCACGCGCTGCGCGACGGCACGGTGCTGGAACGGCCCTACGCCGAGGTGCTCACCGCGGCCAAGTCCCCTCACGGGCCGCAGTCGTTCGGGGCTTACCACATGCCGGTCCACATCGTCAGCGGCCAGTGGGTGCACGGCCGCGCCGGCGCCAACCCCGGTGTCGGCGCCAGCTGGAACATCTACCCGTACACCGGCTGGGTCGGTGTCATCCTCAGCAACACCGACGGCGAGACGCTGCAGGCGCTGAGCGGGCGGGAAGTACAGGCCGTCACCGGAGGCACGTCCGGTGGCGGCGGCGGGGGCGGCTGAGAAGGACCGGCGGCGCCCCGCGCCCGGAAGATCGTCGTAGCATGCCGTGCCATGATCAAGAACGACGACCGCTGCCTCACCTACGCGGTGGACCACACCCCGGCCGAACTGGGCTTCCTCGCCCGGGCGAACTACTGCCCGTCCACCGAGTTCGACGGTTATCTGTGGAAGCGCACGGCCCGCTCCCAGCTCGCCGTCACCTACCGCGGGCGTACGTACTGCCTGGGCGCGCCCAAGGGCACGGCGGTGCGGGTGGGGCGGTGCAGCGGCGACAAGCGTCAGCAGTTCACCTTCCCCGTGGTCAAGCAGGGCGTGTGGGACCCGGTCATCCAGATCAAATGGAAGCACCTGCGCAACCTGTGCCTGCACCACAATGTGCGGCGTCCGTGGGAGACCTCCGCGGTGGCGTGCGGCCGTTCGGGCAGTGACCAGCACTGGGTCATGGTGCGCCGCTGACAGGTACGGGGAGTTGCCAGGAGCCGTCCAAGGCCGGTCACGCGAAACGCGGCTGCGCGCAGACCATCACGCGGAGGCGCGGGGGTGGTTCTGTTCGCGCCAGGCCCGCGGTGACATCCCGTACGTCTGTTTGAACACCTTGCTGAAGTGGGTCGCGTCGGCGAAGCCCCAGCTCCGCCCTATCGCCGCGATGGTCCGCAGCCGCCCGTTCTGGCCGGCCAGTTCCCGCCTGCACTCGGCCAGACGGCGTGTACGGATCCAGTCTCCGAGGCTGATTCCCGAGCGGGACAGCACAGCGTACAGATGGCGTACGGAGATGTTGTGCGCGGCGGCTATCCGCGCCGCCGACAGATCCCGATCAGCCAGATGCTCACGGATGTAACGGGTGATCCGCAGGCTGAGCGTCGCCTCCAACGGCGCCCTGGCCAAGCCGGAGTTGCCGTGCTGGGACGTCAGGACGGCACGGAGGAGTTCGACGCTGGGTTGCACGGCGGCGTCGGCGTGCACACCCTGGTGCAGTTCGTCGGTGACGGCCAGTTGGGAGAAGTAGGGGAAGGCGAGACGCGCGATGGGGTTGTCGGATCCCAGAGGGACCGCGGTGACGTCTCGCAGCAATCTGTCGGGGAGCGCGAGTGCCGCGCGGGGAAAACGGATGAAGCGGTGGTCGACTCCCTCGTCGAAGAGCAGCGTGTAGGGAGCGATCGACTCGAAGACGGCGCAGTCTCCTGGCCTGAGCAGGCACTCGCGACCGTTCTGCACCACCATGCTGCTGCCCGTCATCTGAACGCCCAGAGTGACGGCCGGCTCCTCATCCTCCCGGGCGAGCCGCTCCGTCCGACGGAGCGTGACGGCGGTCGCCCGCGCCGAACAGACCCTGAGGGGCCCGACGACGCCGAACCCTATGCGCACGGCGATGTCCTCAGCCGGCGGACCGTGGTCGATGTCGACTGCCACCATGCCTTCCCACACCGCGTTCCGGACCACTTCCTCCCGGTCCCGCGGCGGTATGAACGCGGTGTCGAGGACCGAACTCATGAGGCGGACCTTCGTCCGCGTCGGTCACAGAGCCGGTCTGGCAACACCTCGGCCCGTTCCCCCACAAGACCTCCTTCGGCACGGCCGGTTCTTGACATCAGTTTGTCGGGATCGCCTTTCGCTGTGCAACGGCTCGACGGGCACACGCGGGGCCCTCGCCTGAAGCTGTGCACCCCTGACAAAGCTCCCAGCATGAATGACAAAGTCCGGAGCCCACGATGACCCTAAGGTCTATGGACGAGGTCAGGGAAAGGAACGTGTTACGTGGTGGCCGTGGCCGAGCGTCATCACGGTGGATCACGAGGACCTGACTGTCGTTGGGACGTCGAGCGCCGCGTAGGTTGCCGCCCACCGACGCGATCACCTGGCGTCTACGGCGTCAAGCGAAGCTTCGCCGTCGCCGTATCTAGCACGCAGCCGCCCGCGGCATCCCGATCCTTTCTCATCACCACCAACAGGGGGACATCATGCGTAACAAGAGGATTGCCGCCGCGGCGGCGCTGGGCGCACTGACGGCGCTTCTCGCCACCGGATGCTCCTTCAGCCTTGGCGACGTGGGAAAGAAGAGTGAGACGACGGCCGGCGAGGAGACCCCCACCGAGAAGCCGCAGACGGCTGAGGAGAAGCGAGCCGGTGACGACCCCGCAGAGCCCGAGGACACGGGCGTCAGCGAGGGCGGGGCCGTCCACAAGGCCCGAGTCGCGCAGACGATCTCCGACAAGCTCGCCGCGAACGCCGGCAAGCGCCCCGACAGGGTCACCTGTCCTGAGCACCTCCCGGCACGCGTCGGCGCCACCATCCGTTGCGAGCTCACGGCCGGCAGCGACACCCTCGGTGTCACCGTCACTGCCACCTCGGTCAACGGCAAGCAGGTCAATTACAACTTCAAGGTCGACGACAACGCCGAGTAGACGCAGAGCCCGCGCGACCCGTCCGGGAAACGAAGGGCTCAGGCCGGAGATCCGCGGCGTTCCAGAACGGAGATGACCATCGTGTTGGCCACCCCGACCCCGCCCACGAGCAGGTCCACCGCGCCTCCGGGTCGGCCGTGCCCGCCAGCACCCCCGTACGGCCCGGCCACGAGCTCGCCTCTCCCGGGCTGGCGTCAGCCGCCTGCTGCGGGCACTTCTCCTCTGCGGCCTTCAAATCCGGATCCTCAGCGGCCTCCTCGGTGATGCGCATCATGCTGCCCTCAGGATCGGGGTAGGCCTCGACGCCGTTGCACGCAGGCGCAGGGCGAGCTTGCGCAGGTTCTCGGCCATCTGCGGGTCGCGAATCTGCTGCCGGCCGCTGGGGGCGTACTGCCGGCACGCCTCCTGCGCCGCCCGGACCTTCTCCTGTGGCGCGTCGAACGTCATCGCCACCGGCCGAGGCCACCTCCGCCCCGCCGCCATCACCGGAGCCGCAGCCGGTCAGAAGCAGGGTGAACGCGAGGGAAGGGCGGATGGCCTCGTGGTCATCGGCCGGGGCAGAGTACGGTTTCGGCGGCCTGCTTCATGGCGTCGCCGACTGCCATGGCCTTCTCGTTGTCGATCTTCAGCGTGGCGGCGATCGCGAGCTGGGTCCGGCCGTCGGCCGAGGAGAAGGTGACGGAACTGATCCCGGGCAGGCCGCCCGAGGCCGAGGAGACCGTGCCGCCGCACAGCTCGGGGAAGGGGCGCGGCAGCTGCTTCGACAGCTCTGAGGGCACCAGCTTGCCCTGGTTGAGCGCGCGGAAGAAGGCGCTGACGTCGTGCGCGGTGGAGATCGCTCCTTCGACGCCGTAGCTGGTGGCGTTGAGCCGGTCGACGTCGCGCGGCCGGCCCTTGGCGTCGGAGTGGTAGCCGTGGCCGTGCGGGCCCTTGATCTGGTCGGAGATCTTGGTGGCCAGGTAGGTGTGCTTCATGCCGAGCGGGGCGAACAGCCGCCGCTGGAACTCGGCGGCCCGGTCGTGGCCGGTCACCTTCTCGATGATCATGCCGAGGAGCACGTAGTTGGTGGTGGAGTAGCGGTACTTCCCGAGCTCGCCCTGCGGGACGGCACGGGCGGCTCGCACCAGCTCGATGGGCTTGTAGGCGGTGGTGAAGTCGAAGACGTCGAACTTCCCGCTCTCGGTGAAGTCGGGGATGCCGGAGGTGTGGCGGATCAGGTCCTGTACGGTGATCTTCTCGTCCCCCTCCCCGTACACCCCGGGCAGGACGTCACCGAGCTTGTCGTCCAGGCCGAGCTTGCCTTCCCCGGCCAGTTGCAGGACGACCGCCGCCTCCATCAGCTTGGTCTGGGACGCGATGCGGTAACGGGACCCCGCGGGGATGCGCCCGCCCTTGCCGCCGATCAGGCGTGTTCCGGCGCTCGCCTGGCCCTTCCGCTTGCCGTCGACGTACAGCTCGCCGATGACGCCCACCACGCCGTCGGTTCCTGCCACGTTGTCGATCGCCTGCCGGATGTCTGCGGGCCCCACCTGGACGGCGGCGTTGGCCGGCGTCGGGAGACTCGACGCCAGCAAGGCGAAGGCCAGCCCGGTCACGCCTGCGGTTCGTGCACGGCTCATTTCCTGTGATCCTCTCTACGGGAACGTCGAGGGTGATCACATCTATCGGCCGGCGCGTATCGGCACGCGATCGGTGCACCATAGGTGGTCCATATGCAGGTGCCCGCGATACTGCGCGCGGGCGGGCCGTCCTGGGCCGGAACCCGCCGCACGGGCACGGCGACCAGCCGACGCGGTCGTCACCGCGTTGTTCCTCGCCCACCGCCTCGCGCTGGCGTTCCCGACACGACCTCCGACGAACGGAAATGGCGCACCGGACCTCGGAACGACGACTCTGGTGGCCGGGCCACTGCACGCAACCTCCGGCCTGGAGGTCGGCGACATGGCCTCTGCGCAGGTGGTCAAGGCGCTGCGGCGAGGGGCCCTGGCTGCCCGAAGGCTGCGTCCAGCGAGCCGGGAAGAGCTGTGCCGGCTCTTAGCGGGTCGTCCGAGTGAAAGGTGCCGAGTCGTGCGAGCGTTCCCGCGCGGCCAGATCGATGGTGATGTCGAGGCCGCCGCCCGCGCGGGCGGCGATCGCGAGGTTCCCCTGGTGTGCGTCGGTGATCGCGCGCACGATGGACAGTCCCAGGCCCAGGCCGGGGCTGTCGGTGCGGACGCGGGTGCCGTGACCGTGCACGAACGGTTCCAGCAGCGTCCGCGCTTCCTCGGGCGCGATCTCGCGGCCGGTGTTGTGGATCCGCAACCGGGCGCGCGGGCCCGCTGTGTACGTCTCGACGACGAGGTGCCCGTCTGCGTGGTTGTGGCGGAGCGCGTTGTCGACCAGGTTGCCGACCAGGCGTTCCAGCAGGACGGGCTCGCCGGTGACGGGAGCGGGCAGCAGCCTCGCGCGTACGGCTGTGCCGGCGGCTGCCGCTCGTCCCCGCGCGGCGTCGAGGACTTCGGCCGCGATGGCAGCCAGGTCGGCCGGTTCGCGCGCGTCGGAGCCGGCCTGGCTGCGGGCCAGCAGGAGCAGCCCGTCCAGGACGCGCTGCATGTGCTCGACCGCGTCGCGCACGTCGCCGGCCATCGCGAGCAGCTCCTCCCGGCTGGGCCGGCCGTCGAGGGTGACGTCGATCGCGGTGCGGGCGGTGGTCAGCGGGGTGCGCAGCTCGTGGGCGGCGTTGGCGGTGAACAGCCGCTGGCCGTCCAGGACGCGGTCGCGCTCGGTGACGCCGCGCTGGATGCGGTCCAGCATGTCGTTGACCGTGCCGGCCAGCGCCGACAGCTCGTCGGCGGGGGCGGTGACCGGCACCCGTTCGGTGAGGTTCTCGGCCGACAGCCGACGGGCGGCCGAGGAGATCGCGCGGATCGGCCGCAGCACCCGGCCGGCCATCAGCCAGGCCAGGACGGCGGCCAGGGCGGTCACCACGACGAGTGCCAGCCCGGCCTGGGGCAGTAGCGCGGACAGAGTGTCGGACTGCACCCGGTCGGCCAGCTCACGCAGGTCCTGCGGCTGCGGCACCAGCCGGAGGGTGCCCTGCGCATCGGGGCCGGTCGGGTCCAGGTGGGTGACGAGCGCGGGGCGGCGCTTCATGAGCAGGTAGGTCAGGCCGGTCAGCGCGGCCCCGGTGGCCAGCACGAGAGCGGTCTGCAGGACGGCGAGCCGGGCGCGGGCGGTCAGCCGCACGGCTCTCAGCCGAGGCACCCGTCAGCCACTCTCAGCCGAAGCACCCCGTCAGCCACCGATCCGGTAGCCGGCGCCGGTGACGGTCTCGATCAGCGGCGGGTCGCCGAGCTTGCGGCGCAGCGTGCCGACGGTGATCCGGACCGCGTTGGTGAACGGGTCGGCGTGCTCGTCCCACACCTTCTCAAGCAGCGTCTCCGCGCTGACCACGTCGCCGTAGGCGGCCAGCAGCTGCCGCAGCACGCCGAACTCCTTGGGCGTCAGGCGCAGCAGTCGGCCGTCCCGCTCGGCGCTGCGCCGGGCCGGATCCAGCATCACGCCGCTCACGCGCAGCACCGGCGGGCGGGCCGGCGCGCTGCGCCTGATGAGCGCGTGCACGCGGGCGACCAGCTCGGAGAAGGCGAACGGCTTGCCCAGGTAGTCGTCGGCGCCCAGCATCAGCCCGCCCACCCGGTCCTCCACCGCGTCGGACGCGGTCAGCATCAGCACCCGCGACTCGCCCCGCTGGACCAGCCGGCGGCACACGGTGTCGCCGTGCACTTCCGGCAGGTCCCGGTCCAGCACGACCACCTCGTACGGGGTCAGCTCGCACTTGTCCAGCGCGCTCCGGCCGTCTAAGGCGACGTCGACGGTGAAGCCGTGCTTGCGCAGCCCTGCCTCGATGTAGCGGGCGAGGGGCTGCTCGTCTTCGACCAGGAGCACACGCATCCGGGCAGTATCGCAACGTCCACATATGGACCACATATGGTCTGGTCGAGCGGGCCGGCGAGATCACCGTCCAGCAGCTTCACTTCCGGGAAGTTCGACGCGCCTTTCGACTTCACGACACGCCTCGCGCGGGTCCGGTACGCCCGGCGCGCGCGATAGTCGGTCCCGCCCGAGGTGGGTCCGCATGCCGGCGGCGATGCTCAAGATACGTTCGGCTCTGCCGGCGGTTTCGGAGCGGCGTTCCAGCGCATCCAGGCGGGCGTTCGAGCACTTGGGCGGGGTCCTGCGGCTGCGGCAACGGCGCAACCGGTCAACGAACTCATGGGTCATCTCTCACACAGCACGATCGGATCGGCCAACCGACGGTAACGCTACAAATTCGTCCGATCATGCTGCGGAATCACGGGTGCCAACTCGCGAACCGCACTCTTGTCACCGCTGTTGGGCAGTTCGGCGAGCATGCTGTCGGCGCGCGCTGCGAAGAGCCGCAGAATCGAGAGGACTTCATGGACCACGCCACCACGCGCCCGGCTCAGGCCCTCCGGGCTCCCGTCAGGCTGCTGATCGCGACCGCGGCGGCGGTCGTCGCCAATCTCGTGATTTTCGCGGCCGCCTCCCCCGTCGGCGCGACCTGGCAGATCGAGGCCCCCTACGACATCACCCCCGTGGTCGTCGGCGGCGCCTCCGCTGTTCCGCTGCTCGTCGGCGGCGTGATCGTGCCGGTGCTGGCCCGATGGCACGCCGTGCTGCGCGCGTGGATCGTCTGGGGCGGGCTCGGTCTTGCGCTGGTCTCGGCCGTGAGCCCATTCGCGGTCTCCGACGACCTCCCGACCAGTGTGGCGCTGGCCGTCATGCACCTGGTCGTCGGTGCCGCGTGGGTCATCGGCATGCGCCCCGGCTCCGGCGACCGCTGATACTGCTACGCCAACGATCACCGACAAAGGACGTACATGAAGCTGGAGATCTACGCCGACGTGCTGTGCCCGTGGTGCTACATCGGGAAGAGACGCCTGACGGCGGCGTTGGACAAGCTCGACGGCCAAGACGAGGTGCGGGTCATCTGGCGCAGCTTCGAGCTCGCCCCGGGCAAGAGCCGGACCCCCGGCCCGACCGCAGCCGAAACCATGGCCGGCTGGGGAGGTGAGCAGACGGCCGCCCATATCGCTCACATCCGGTCGCTGGGCGCCGCGGAGGGCCTGAAACTGAATCTGGACCTGGCCCGGCCGGTGAACACCTTCGACGCGTACCGGGTGAGCAAGCTGGCCGCCGACCGCGGCCGGGCCGACCAGTTGTGGGAGGCGCTGCTGCACGCTTACCACACCGAGGGGCTCAACGTCGCCGACCCGCAGGTCCTGGCACGGCTGGGCGGCACGGCCGGGCTGGAGGCCGATGAGGTGCGCGCCGTCCTGGACGGCGACGGCTACGCCGACCAGGTGCGGGCGGACCGGCTCCGCGCGGCCGAGCACGGCATCACCAGCATCCCCAGCCTGGTCATCGACGGCCGCTCGCCGGTCTCCGGGGTTCAACCCGTCGCTCACCTGCACCGGCTGCTGGAGCGCCGTACGAGCGGCTCGTCAGGCGTCCCTGCCCCACGCGGCAGGACTGCGGGCTGACGCCGATCCGGTAGCCCTCGACACACTCTCGGAAGGAACGCATTCACGATGGACATCGGTATCGGACTGCCCGGACATGGCCCCTGGCGAGACGGCCGGAGTTTGGTGCAGTGGGCGCGCCGGGCGGAGGAGCGTGGCTTCTCCACCCTCAGCGTGAGCGACCGCCTGGCCTGGTCGACGCCGGAACCTCTGACCACACTTGCCGCCGCAGCGGGAGCCACCTCACGCATCCGGCTTCTGACCAGCGTGCTCCTGGCGCCGCTGCGCGCCAACCACGCGCTGTTCGCCAAGACCGTCACCACCTTGGACCAGCTCGCCGGGCCCGGCCGCCTGCGACTGGGGCTGGCGCCAGGGCTCTGGGAAGACGACTTCGTCCTCAGCGAGGTCGACCACGGCACCCGGGGAAAGCAGTTCGACCGGCTCCTGGACCGGCTCACGGCGGCCGCGGCGCCCGGCGACCCGGTCGGCCCGCCACCGGCCACACCCGGCGGCCCGCCCCTGCTGTTCGGCGGCACCTCCCAGGCGACCCTGCGCCGCATCGCCACCCACGGGACGGGCTGCATCGTCGGCGACGCGACCGTCCAAGCCGTGCAGGACTTCGCCCCCCGCCTGCGGCGGGCATGGGCGGACGCCGGCAGGACGGGCTCGCCACGGCTGGTTGCCTCGGTGATGTACGCGCTCGGCCCGTACGCCGAGGCCGCGATCTCCGAGGCCATCGGCCCCTATGACGCCTTCGCCGGCGAAGGGTACGCCCGGTACGGCATCTCCATCGCCCGCACCAGACCGGAGCAGATCATCGCCACCATCGCCGACTTCGAACGGATCGGCTGCGACGAGCTGATCTTCATGGGCAACGATCCCGACCCCTGGCAGGTGGACCTCCTGGCCGACGCGATCGGCCTGTAGTGGCGGCGGCCGGCCCAGGGTTCCTACCGCGAAACAAGGTGAAGTCAGTGAAGAGTGCCAACGCGACATTGTCCGCCTCTGTCGCCACGGTCTTCAGCTACGCGCTCATGCAGACGATGGTCGTCCCCGCGGTCGGCCTCTTACAGCGCGAGCTCGGCACCACATCCGGCTGGGCCTCGTGGATCATCAGCGGGTTCCTGCTGTCCAGTGCCGTGCTCACCCCGCTGCTCGGCCGGATGGGCGACCTGTACGGCAAGCGCCGCGTGCTGCTCGCCGTGCTGGCCACGTACCTCATCGGGCTGGCCGGAGCCGTGGCCGCGCAGGACATCGGGCAGCTGATCGCGGCCAGGGTCGTGCAGGGCGCGGCTCTGGCGCTGGTGCCGCCTACACGTGGCGTTGGGGCAGATATGGGCGCGCGGAGGAGGCATGGCTGACCTCGGTGTCGGCGGCCGTTCGTACGGGCGGCGGCTGAGCGGGTTGCCGCACCGGTCGGGTGCGGTGTTGATCATCATGGCGCGCGGTCCGGGCCGCGGTCGTCAGCCCCACTGTTCGCCCCGTCCCCGAGTCCTGAGTGCGCTCTCCCGCGACCGGCGAGGTAGACAGACACCGATATGAAGTCAGTCGCGGTGAAAGGCCGGGCACATGAATGCGAACCTCGCGGAACTGCGCGCCCGCGTGGACGGCTCCCCGATGTCACGGGCGCAGTGGTGGGCGATCGCGGTGTGCGTGCTGCTCAACGTGGTGGACGGGTTCGACGTCATGGTGATGTCCTTCACGGCCGTCGCGGTGTCGCAGGAGTGGTCGTTGTCGAGCTCGCAGCTCGGCCTGCTGCTCAGCGCGGGCCTGGCCGGGATGGCGGCGGGGTCGCTGCTGCTGGCTCCGCTGGCCGACCGCATCGGGCGGCGCACCCTGATCCTGGCCGGCCTCGTGCTCGCCGCCGCCGGGATGCTGGGCTCGGCGCTGAGCCAGGACGCCGTCCAGCTCGGCCTGCTGCGGGTGCTCACCGGACTCGGTGTCGGCGGCATCCTGGCCGCGAGCAATGTCATCACCGCCGAGTACGCCAATGCCCGCTGGCGGAGCCTGGCCGTCAGCCTGAACGTGACCGGCTACGCCGTCGGCGCCAGTGCGGGCGGCGTCCTCGCGGCGGCGCTGCAGGACGGGACCGGCTGGCGGCCGGTGTTCGCCTGTGGCGGCGCCGCCACGGCCCTGCTCATCGGCGCGGTGCTGTGGCGGCTTCCCGAGTCCCTGGACTTCCTGCTCACCCGCCGCCCGCCGCACGCCTTGGACCGCCTCAACCGGCTGCTGCGCGCAATGGGCCGGCCCGCCCTGGAGTACCTGCCCGGCGCCTCCGCCCGGCCGGCGTCCCGGATCCGGCAGTTCCTCACTCCGCGGTTGCGCCGCGACACGCTGCTGATCTGGACCGGCTTGTCCGTCGCCATGTCCACCTTCTACCTCGTCGCGAGCTGGACACCGAAACTCCTGGTGGAGGCGGGTCTGTCGGCTGAGCAGGGCATTACCTGGGGCGTGGCGCTCAACCTGGGCGGCATTCTCGGCACCTTGCTGCTGGGCCTGCTGGCCGCCCGCTTCGGGCTCAGGCGCCTGCTGGTGCTCTACACGCTCGCCGCGGCCGCGCCGCTCGCCGCCTCCTTCATCCCGGCCGGCCCTCTGTACGGGCTGTCGCTCGCGCTGGGCGTGCTGATCGGCCTGTTCGTCAACGGCTGCGTCGCCGCCTTGTACACCCTGGCCCTGTCCGCCTACCCGCCCGAGGTCCGCGCGACCGGCCTGGGCTGGGTCGTCGGCGCCGGACGCATCGGCTCGCTGATCTCCCCGCTGCTGGCCGGCGGCCTGCTCGACGCGGGCTGGGGCGCGGCACAGCTCTACCTGGCGGCGGCGGCCGTGTTCACAGCGGGCGGGCTGCTGGCGGCCCAGGCGGCCCGCACGTCGCGCTGACCGGTGTCCGCCCTCCGCATCATCGCGGATGCGGGCCCCGACCGCGTCCTGCAGCGGCACCGGCGGCCGGCGCGGGAATGCGAGCCGGCGACCGTATTGACCTGCTCCTATATCGAAATTATGAAGATGTGGTCATCCATATCAATATTGGACACCCAGCCGCTCTCCATGGTTTTCTGTCGCCTCGCCATGAAAGATCAGAATGAAGACCAGGGAGCTGATGTGAGGCACGTTCGTCGCGGCCGATTCCGGGTCAGGCTGGCACGCTCCGTTGTGGCGATCGCGACGGCGTTCGCGGCCGTAGCCGGCCTGGGCGCACCCGCGGGAGCCGAGACGCGCCCCGCCTCCGCCGCGCGGCCCTTCCCCGACGCGGCCGAGGTCAAGAAGCAATTGCGTGCTCTGGAGCTGTCCTACCAGGGACGTATCGGGGCCTACGCGATCGACACGGGAACCGGCAAGATCCTTTCCTACCGGGGTGAGGAGCGCTTCCCCAGCCGCTCCACCTTCAAGGCCATCTTGTGCGGGGCCATCCTGGCCAAGGCTCGCACCAGCGACCCCGGCCTGCTCGAGCGCACGCTGCGCTGGACGGCGGAGGAAGTGGTCGTCGACTCCCCGATCACCGGGCTGGAGCAGAACGTCAAGAACGGCATGACCGTCGAGCGCCTGTGCCATGCCGCGATCACGGTCAGCGACAACACGGCGGGCAACGTCCTGCTCAAGCAGATCGGCGGCCCCGCCGGCCTGACCCGCTACTACCGCTCGCTCGGCGACCCCGTCGGGCGGCTCGACCGCTGGGAGCCGGAGCTCAATGACTGGAAGCCGGGCGAGAAGCGCGACACCATCAAGCCGGCCTTCATGGCCCGCAGCTTGCACAAGCTCACCGTCGGCCAGGCCCTGCACCCCCAGGACCGGCAGCGGCTCAACGACTGGCTGAAGGCCAGCGTCACCGGCCCCGAGCGCATCCGTAAGGGGCTCCCGACCACTTGGATCGTGGGCGACAAGACCGGCGGCGCCGCCGGCGTCTACGCGCCGGGCAGCGACATCGCCGTCGCCTGGCCGCCCACCGGCGCCCCGCTGATCATCGCCGTCTACACCAACCGCGAGGACCCCGCCGCGACCATGGACAACAGTGTGATCGCCAAGACGGCGACCCTGCTGGCCCGCGGCTTGGGCCGCCTGTAGCGGGCGACTCCCTGGGCATCTCCGCCACCCACGCGTTCGCTGCCGAAGCGAACCTCGCGCGGCTGCCCGGGTGCCGCTTGGCCACGAGGGCCTCCTTCAGAGGCTGGAGCAGCACCCATGTTCGCTTTCCATCGCCGGACCTTCCCCACCGATATTGAACGTCACAAGATCAGTTCTGGTCTGCTGGACGGGCATGAACGTCCGTCTGGGCTGATCACGTCACGATCTGTGGCCCAGCGAAGAGCAGGTGTTCACCCATGACCCTCGGGCAGTCCGCCCCGTCCCGCCGTGCGTTGCTGACCACTGCGGCCCTCCTGCCGCTGGCAGGACGCCCGGCCCCAGCCGCGGCCGCCACCGCTCCCAAGCGCGCCCAGCGCTACTATGACCGCGCCGCCGCGCTGGCCGGGGACGATCCCGTCCTGCTGGCCCTGGTCAAAGCGCTCTCGCCCGACTTCGCGGTGCCCCAGACGCAGACCACGAAGTCCGTCGCGGCGCCCAAGGCGACGGCTCTCGGCCCGGTAGCGTTCGGCCTGCTTGGGGTCGAGCACGGCCTTGGGCAGGCGCAGCATGATCCGGTGGGTGCCCCAGTTGGCCAGATACAGGTGGGCGTCGTAGTAACGCTCCACCATGCGGGACGGGTCACCGTGGAAGTCGCCCCAGTGGTACTCGTTGGTGAAGCTGGTGGCGGTGATGTGGGCCCGGGTGGACAGGGCGCGCACCTCGGCCTGCTGCTGGTCGGTGAGCGGCCGATCGATGGCCAGGAACTCGTAGTACTGGTATTCGCTCATGCCCTCATCCGGCCCAGCGGTGGAACGCGTGGATCCGTTCGGCGCTGTCCGGTGGCGGGTCGGGCAGCGGCCGATCGAGGATGCCGATCGCCTGCTCGTGCCCGTTATGGCGGCAGATCGCCACGATGCCATCCAATTGATCGTCAGGAGGGCGGCCAGTCACAGAAGCACACAATACTCCCGCGAGGAAACTTTGGTGATCACATGTGGGCAGAGGGAATGCTGGACCGTCAGGGCTGTGCGGGGGTGATGTCGGTGTGCGGGAAGTCCTCGCCTTTGAAGAGCAGGGGCTGGTCGAGGTCTTTGGCGAGAGCGTAGGCGAAGCAGTCGCCCATGTTGAGCTTGGCCTTGGAGTTGTTGCCTTTGCCGTAGGTCTGGTACGCCCGGCGCGCGATCCTGGCCTGATGGGGTGTTACCGGCTCGATGATGAGGCCCATCTCATCAACGAGCGTGTCGAAGGCGTTGCGCATGGCCTCACCACGGTTGTCCCCCACGATGGCCGCTTCGACGTAGTTGACGGCCGAGATGCGACACAAGTTCGCGCGAATGGGATGGCCTCTGGCTCACCGTTGATGACGGCAATGATGGCGCTGGAGTCGATGATCACGCGGGAAGACCGGTGTCCGGGTCGTACAAATCTTCCACGGACAGCCGGTCTCGACCGAGGTGGGTTCGCATGCCGGCGGCAACGCTCAAAATGCGTTCGGCCCTGCCGGCGGCTTCGGAGCGGCGTTCCAGCGCATCCAGGCGGCGTTCGAGCACTTGAGCAGCATGCTGGGTCTCCTCGGCCAACCGGATGACCCGGCGGGCGAGGTCATGAATGGGCTCGTGTTCGAGGTCCACGCTCACCGTCGCTCGACTCCCTCCGTTGCGGTGCTGAGTTGCACCTCCAGCGTAACTGGTGGCCGAGCTTCACTCTGGCCGATGGCCGGCGTCCTTCTGCTGTTAGTCAGGGAGTCTCCCCTGGCGTGGTGCCGGCGGCGGCATGCCAGGCCTTCCAGATCTCGGGACGGAGTCTGCCGCGGCCGGCGACCGGCAATCCTTGTTCACGAGCCCATGCGCGCACTTGCGATGGGGTCGGCTGCTGGTCGCTTGGCTGCGCCACCTCTGCTGACGTCTTCGGCGGGGAAGGGCGCGGGGGAGTGTCGGTGGCCGGTGGATGTTCATCTGAGCCGGATGTTGTGGTGGTGAAGCCAAGGCGGGTGAGGGTGCGGCGCCGCTTGCCGTACATGCGTTCCAACTGTGGGACTTGTGCGTCCAGATAGTCGTGGACTTCGACGTCGTGCTTGGTGGCGGCTTCTCGCATGATCCGGCCCACGTGCTGGATCACTTTTCCTTTGAACGAGATCGGCATCGCGAGGAACAGGGCGTCCAGTCGGGGTAGATCGAATCCCTCGCCTGCGACCTTGTCGATGGCCAGGAGCGCCAGCGGGCCCGCCCCGGCATCGGCAAGGCGGGTGCGGACGCGGTCGCGTTCTGGGGCGCTGAGCTGCCCGTGCAGGAGCGTCGCGGCCACGCCGTTGTCCTCCAGGGCCGCGGCCAGGCATTGCAGGTGTTCCACTCGATTGGTCAAGAGGAGGCTGTTCCTGCCCCGGCTCGCCGCGTCCGCGACGTCAGCGGCGATCTGGGCGGTCCGGGTCTCGTCTGCGGCCAGTTCGCCATAGATCGCTTGGAAGGAGGCGCCGTCGTTTCCGATCTTCTCGGTGCTGAAGCCGGTCGCGTGAACAATGAGCCGCTGGGCGAACGACACCTCAGAGGTGATCTCATGCCGGATCGGTCCGCACTGCATGGTGATGAGCGCGTCCATCTGGTCGGCCCGATATGGCGTCGCCGAGAGCCCGATCCAGCGCTTCACGGCTACCTGACGGATGGCGGCCTCGGCGGCCGGAGCACCGACCGCGTGACATTCGTCGACGACGACCATGCCGTACGCGTCCAGTAGCGATGGGTCGGCGTCGCGGTGGGCAACGGACTGCAGCATGATGACATCGACGACTCCGTGCCGCTCGTCCTTGCCCTTACCCTTGGCGCCCCGTCAAGATCGAGGAACATCGTCAGCCGGTCTTTCCATTGGTCGAGCAGTTCGGCGCGGTTCACGATGATCGCAGTTGGTACTTGGTGCCGGGCGATCAGTGCGCAGGCCATCACGGTCTTGCCCGCGCCGGGTGGCGCCATCAGGACTCCCGTGAGGTGCTTGGCCATCGCGGTGACCGCCTCGGTCTGTACATTCGTCAGCTCACCAGTGAAACGCACCGCGATAGGGTCATGGTCCGGCACCGTGGTGGTGATCTCGATGGCGCCGCCCGCTGCCGCGATCAGATGTTCCGCTTGCTCCGCCAGCCCTCGTGGGAGTCGTAGCCAGTCGGGGTCGCTGTCGTCGAAGCAGTGTACGAAGCGCGGAGTGGCGAAAGTGGAGTACCGCATCGACTGCCGCCGGTAGAACTCAGGGTTGTGAAAGGCAGCCTGATGTTTGAGAGCGGCGATCAGCGGCGCGGGAAGGCCGTCGGTCGAGATCGCCGGCATGGCGCCCAGCCGCGCGCGCACCCGTTGGGGTGCGACACCCAGCGCGCCCTTACGGTGCTTGGCAGGCAACCTGCCCGTCGTCGATGGCCCGGCGTCGATCTGGCCATACCGCTTCACCAGCGCATCCACCTCGATCGGGCGCAGCCGACGCACCCCGGACAGGAACGCGAACTGATCCTCATACGGCTGCCAGGTGTGCGGGTCACAGAACAGTGTTGTGCCCTGCTCCCGGCTACTGCCATGCAACGGCAGCGCGATCAGATTCGGGTGTAGCTCTTCCTCAGTGAGTGCCTGAGCTGCGCTTTTGTGGTCGTGACTGTTTAGTCCGGGAACCGCCTTCTACTGTGAGTGCAGACGGTGAGGCGGTGGTGACGGTGGGCTCGTTGCTGGAG